>JAAYGB010000058.1 GCA_012727955.1 Bacillota bacterium | reverse complement strand
GGCGAAGACAATGGCAGGATCATTGACCAGCGCCCGAGCAATGGCCACCCGCTGCCTTTGTCCTCCCGATATTTCGTTGGGATGATGCCGGAGCCGCTCACCAAGACCCACCATCTCCAGCATCCGGCGGGCCCGCTCCCGGCGCTCCGCCGCCGACACCCCGGCATACAGCAGGGGCAGCTCGACATTTTCCAACAGCGTCATTCCGGGAAGCAGGTTAAAGCTTTGAAAGACAAAGCCTATTTCAGAATTCCGCAGCTCCGCCAATTCGTCGTCGGACAGGGAACGGACATCTCGATTCCGCAGATAGTAGGAGCCGGAGGTGGGCCGGTCTAGACACCCGATAATATGCATCAAGGTAGACTTGCCGGAGCCCGAGGGTCCCATAATCGCGACATACTCCCCCTGATACACCTCAAAGGAGACGCCCCGGAGGGCATAGACCACCGAGTCCCCCATGGGATACTCCTTGGTCAGGTTTTCTACCCGAAACAAAGGGGTGCGCTCCTTCATCGGCGAACACCGCCCACTACCACGGGGCCGCCCCTACCCATGGAGCCGGGCCTTGCCACCGCCCGATAATTATTGGCCAAGATTTTATCGCCGGCCTTAAGACCGCTGACAATTTCCACAAATATCCCATCGGAAATGCCCGTTTCCACGGGAGTAGGGACATTACCGGAGTCGGTGACCACCGTCACCATCGATTGACCATCCACTTGGGCCACGGCATCCACGGGAACGGCCAGGGCCCCATCGACCCGGTCGACAACGATTCTTCCCTCGGCGCTCATTCCCGGCTTGACCCTGGGATCCACCTCATCCAATTCAATCTTCACTGGAAACAGCACTAGGTCACTGCTGCCCCGGGGCACAATCCCGATTTCCACCACTGACCCCGTGAGGGTCAAGTTGGGGTAGGCATCAACGATGATGGTCACCGGTTGACCTAGCTCCACGTGGCGAATATCCACTTCATCGACATTAACCTCTAGATACATCCGGCTTAGATCCAACAGCCGCAAAGCCTGGGTAGTAGTGGAAACCATTTCACCGACGTCGATATTGACCTCGGCCACTACCCCGGAAAAGGGCGCCTTCAGGGTGGTGGCTTCCAGCTCCGACTTGGCCACCTGATAGGCCAACTCCCTTTCCTTGACAATACTCGGGGGTGAATCGAATTGAGCCAATTCCCATTCCCGCTTAGCCGTTAGATAGGACAGCTCCTGATTAACACTGTTTAGCCGGGCCAAGATTGCTCCCTCGGCCACGGTATCCCCGGAACTGACCGCTACTTCCTGGACCTTGCCAGCCACATCAAAGGTCACCAGTAAGTCCCGTTGGGGGACAATCTGACCGGCGCTGGAGATGGTCTTAATCACCGAGCGCTCCTGCACCGTCATCACGCCCTGACCGGAAAGGGCTTCCGTCACCGCCTCCTGATTGTTCCCAGCGGAGAAGTACCACCGAACACCAGCGAGAATGACTGCAGCAACCACAAGCCAAAGGAAACGCTTGCGCCACTTACCAACTGAGCTCACCAACAGCACCTCCCTCAATTTGAGGAGTCTCTCCGATTAGTACCATGAATCCTAGTCTAGCTGCCTCGTATTCGATCGCTGCCGCTAAGCTGTCCAACCAAGCCAGCTGCAGGGCCCGCTCACTGGACTGTAGGGCCTCCGCCGTGATCAGGCCCCGTTCAGCCTGCCCTTGTCGGGCCTGGTACTCTCCTTGGGCCCTATGCCATTTTAGCTGGGCAATATTGACTTGGTCCTGAAGCCACTGCAGCTCCGATAATTCTTCCATCACTGCAGCTGCAATTTGTTCCTGTTCCAATTGCAGGTTACGCTCAGCCTTTTCCACGGCCAGTTCTGCCTCTTTAATTCCGAGGCTCTTGCGCCCACCATCGGCAAACTCATAGGACACCGACAAATAGGCGCCATAGGTGGGCTCTTCCCAGTGCTCTTCCTTGAAGTCCATAGTCCCCCTGACTCCCACCGCTAACCCCAGATCCTGCCGCAGCGCCTGCAAATTGCGCCGAGCAGCAGCCAGCGACTGCTCCAACCGAGCCACCTGAAGACTGTGGCTCTTGGCGGCGGCAACCGCTTCCCCTTCATCGATGGTAATGGACACACTGGGGATATCCTGGGGTAAGGGCTCCAACCGCCAATCGCCATCCCTTAAGCCTAAGCGCTGGGCCAGCTGTAGTTTGCGCTGCTCCAGCTGCCTCAAAGCCCGGCGGTACTCGGCCTGACTGCTGTCATGTTCAATTCTAGCGGCCAAGACATCGTTATCCGCGGCCAAGCCCTGGTCCCGTTTGTCCACCACTCGCTGTAGGCTCTGGGCCTTGGCCTCTACTTCTTGGGCCAATACCTCAGTGCGGGCGACCTCCACCTGCAGCAGCCGATACTCCCGGTAGGTGGTCAAAGCCGCGTCCAGCTGGGCCTGCTGGAACTTAGCAGCCGCGATATCAACGAGCTCTCGGGCGTTGCGTAAAGCCAAAGCCTGATCCCCTTGACTGGGTTTTGGCCACAGATCTAGATTCGCGGACAGGGAAAGCCCTGCTCCCTCATCCTCCCGAGTCCTTCTGCCGGGATAGGATTTCGAAGTCGCCGACAGAGTGAACCCATGGACCGGCTGCCAGCTTCCCTGCAGGGTTAGATCCCGACCAAACTCCCACTCCCCTGTCTCCGGCAATTTCCCAGAGAACTGTACGGGACGCAAGGATACCGACCCCTGGGGACGAAGTGCCACTTCGCCCTTGGCCTGGGTGAGTTGGGCCTCCTGCCATTCATCCTGGGCGGCAACCACCGCGGGGTCCCACTCCATCGCCCTTTCCATGGCCCCTTGTAGGGTAAGTACCTGGGGTTCTTCTGCACTAGCCAGGCTGCTGCAGACAAGACCCACCAACACCAGGGGGATGAGGATCAAGCCCCGGTAAAATTTAGTTGTTCGAATAGTGTCAAACCCACAGCCCATCAAAGTCCTCCCTCTAATCTTCTGGGGTCACCTCAGCCGGTGGCTGCACCAGGACACTGGCGCTCAAATCTCGATCCAAACTGCGCTCAAAGGCCAAGTAGGCTAGAACGTAGTCCTTCCTGGCAGAGAGCTCAGCGCTGGTAGCTTGCCACAGAGCAATCTGAGCCCGATCCAGTTCGTCCGCGGTCTTCAGTCCCGCCTCCAACTGTTGTTTCGTAATGGCAAAGGTCCTTGTCTCCAGCTCCAGGCTCTGCTGAGCGGAGCGATACCGCCGAGCCGCCTGATTGACGGAGTTATATGCTGAAGTAACCTCATTGGTAATTCGTTCCTTGGCCTGGGCCAACTGCAGCTGGGCCAATTTCACTTTGTTCCTGGCCTCCCTTAGCACCAAGGGAGCCGCCTGTTCCAGCTCCAACTGCTCCAGATCTAAGCTGACTAACTCCACATTCTCCTCGGCCTGCTTTACCGTCACACTTTCGGCGATTGCCCGCTGCAAAAGGTCATCAAGATCCACCGTCAGGGGAACAAAGGGCAAGTTCCCATCGGGCAGAGCCCTGTGCCCACCCAGGAGAAATTGGAAATTGCGCCGGGCTTGGGCTAAGTTATCATTGGCCTGTTGATAATTGGCTTCCGCCGTCGCCAAGGCTGACTCTGCTTCTAAAACGTCTAGTTCACTGGCGTTTTGCGTTGCTCGTTTTTGCCGGGTTAGCTCCAACTGCTTCTTGGCCAGAGCCAACTCCTTCTCCCGGATCTGGAGGGTTAAGTCTGCCTGGGCGAGATCGGCAAATTGGGTTACCGTCTCCACCACCACATCGGCCACCTTCCCCCGATACTCCGTGTCCGCCTGTTTCAAGGTGTATTCTGCCAACCGTGCGTTATAGGCCGAGCCCGTCAGCAGGTTGTCAGCCAGACTGCGCTCATAGGCCACCTTGGCGTTATCCCACTGCACCAAGGCAATTTGATGCCCAATATCCTCCTGCAAAGCCAAGGCCACTGCCTCGGGCAAGGAGATCTGCTGGGCAGCTGACACCTGTTGGGCTCCTGCTAAGCCCGTTGTCGCCAACACCATCAAGCCCACCAAAACCACTAGAAACCTTCTCAAACCACGGCACCTCCAGCTGTGAATGCTCAGCAAATTCCTCTTGCTGTCAGGGTAATTATACAAAGGACCTTTGAAGTTCTCTTGAAAAAACCTTCACTTTTTCTCCGGCTATTCCTCTGCTGGTTGGGGCACAGCCTTCCGGGAACCCTCCCGGGCCCCATCCACCGGCGGCTTACCCGTTACCGCCTTGGTTTGCCAGCGTCCCGTTCGGTAGTACAGGATGTGGGCTGCCAATCCAGCTAAGGGACTGGTCGCCATCGCGATCCAGACACCGGTAACTCCCAGGGTCGGCATCGCCGAGAGGATCCGGGCCAAGGGGACCCGGACAATCCACAGGGAAACCAAGGTCATCAACATCGTCGATACCGTATCCCCGCTTCCCCGCAGCAGTCCTCCCAGGGTAAACATCAAAGACATTGGCACATAACCAAAGGCCATATACCGCAGGTATAGTCCTCCCTGCTCCAAGACCGCGGCATCATCGGTAAACAGCGACATCAAGATGTCAGGACGAACTAAAGCTACGATGGACACGATAACGGTAATCCCTCCGGCCAGGAGCATACCCCACCGAACAGTTTCCCGTACCCGCTGGACTTTCCCTGCACCCAAATTCTGCCCCACCAGGGCAGAAACGGAGAAGGAAACGCTGTGGGCCGGCATGAAAGCGAACTGGTCCAATCGCCCGGCGGCGCCAAATCCCGCCACCACCGTAGCCCCAAAGAGATTGACCGTGGAGGAAACGATCAAGTGGGCCATGGACACCATGATTTGCTGTACACCCGCGGGGATCCCAATCCTGAAGGTGAGGCGAGTCAGCTCCCAATCGAACCTGAAGGTTCCCGGCTGGTAGCTAACAATTCCCGATCGGCGATACAAGTAATGCAAAGACAGCACTGCAGAGACCCCTTGGGCAATCACCGTGGCCCAGGCTACTCCGGCTACCCCTAACCTGGGGAAGGGTCCCACTCCAAAGATAAACATCGGGTCCAAAATAATGTTCAGTACCGTAGCAAAGGCCAAGAATTTCAGGGGAGTTTTGGAATCTCCCAGTCCCCGAAGAATAGCGGAGACGACATTGTACAGGAACATCCCCACCAAACCGGCCAAGTAAATCCCGAGGTAATCGGAGGCCAGCTCAAAGATCTCCGGCGGGGTATTAATCAACCGCAGCAAGGGTCGATGAAAAGCCACACCAATAATGGAGACAACGATGCCCATAACCACCAATAAAAGCAGGGAGTTGTTAATCACCCTGACTACTCGGTCCCCTTGGCCGGCGCCAAAATACTGGGACACCAAAATGGTGGTGGCCATCGTGATCCCCATCACTAAACCAATCAAAGCGAAGATAATGGGAAACCCCACGGAGACAGCCCCCAGGGCCTCGGGACCCAGGAATCTACCTACCCAGATACTGTCAACGGTGTTGTAAAGTGCTTGCAGCATGTTCCCCAAAAACATTGGAACAGCGAAGGTAATAAGGTGCTTGGGAATACTACCAGAGGTAAAATCTGTGATCTGCCTGTTTTCCACTGGACTTCTCCTCCCACTTTCCCGAAAAATTTACAGCCCGGCATCGGTCTGACGCCGAGCTGCATGGCACACTGATTCATCCAACCTGTCAAGCACGTTTGACAAACCTACTCCATCCACCGACGTCTGTCGGCAGTATCAGCATGGCCCAAATTCAGGCAACCGGTATTGGGCCCCTACCCTATTGACTGATCCGGCGATGGAGCAATAGGAAGACGGCGATAGCCAGCCCGGTAGCCCCCAGGGCCAGCAGGGGAAAGTACCACATAGCAGCGAGCTCAATCCGCCGCATCAGGTGAATAAGCACCGCTGCAGCCAGGCTGACAAGGCCCACCTGACCAACCCGCCGCAGGGTAGCTAAAAAGATCCGCCGCTGATCCCCTACTGAATCGACACCGGAGTATTTACGCCTGTGGTCCTGGGCCTTGCCCACCTTGGACCTCAGGCAACCGAAGTACGCCAGCTCCAAAAAGAGCAGCAGCAGGACACCAGCGCCCACGGCCACCAGCTCTGCACCCCGGGCCACCCGCTCCGCAAGGAGCCAGATATACTCTACAAACAGGGCCGAGGCAGCCAAGACAAACCAATTAAACTTGCCGCTGCGCCAACCCACAAGGAGCGATAACAGCACCACCGGCCCCACTGCGATAATGAAGGTGTCTTGATACACCAAGGCGGGAACTGCCACCAAGACACCGGCAATGATCCATACCCATCTCCAGGCCATCTAACCCTCTCCTCCCATCAACTAACCCGTCCCCGGCGAGACTCCGCAGCTGCCGCCAACACCGGTCCCAGGGAAGTGACCTCACCATCCCAGCGTACCACCGTCAATCCCGACCGGCGCAGTTCCCGCAGCTTCCGGGCCTGCTCGTACTCCCACCACCGCTGCACCAGCGGTTCCGGAGGAAATTGGGCCAGTTCTCCCTTTGCCAGCTGACAGGGGGACAGGTAGACCACAATGGGGCGGAATCCCCGCAGGGCCAGAGAGACCAACATCCGCATCGACCGCCGGTCCATCAGGGGAGTAAAGACAAAGAGTGTGGCCTCTGCGGGAAGGGCCTGCATCGGCAGGCTGTCCATTTCTCGAAAGGCATGACTGCCCGAGGGCACAAGCCGCGCCAGGCGATGGAGGATCCTGTAAGTATGGCGTTTGCCATAGGCCGGGCGCAGCCAAGACACCGTTCCCCCATACTCGATAAACCCAACTCGGTCCTTGCGCTCCAAAAAGCAGTTGGCCAGACTGGCCACGCCCCGGGCCGTCCGATCCAGATAGCTGTTGGGACGCCCGCCGATGTCCTGCATGGTATCGACAACAAACACCACGTCCGCGTTTTTCTCTTGCAGCCTGGCATTAACATGAAGACTCTGCCACTTCAAGGAGGCCTTCCAGTTGATGTGTTTGGTGGCATCTCCGGCCACATACCGGCGAATCTCCGCCAGCTCCGTCCCCTCTCCCGGCCGCTGGGACACGTAGTTGCCGGTGTAATGGCCCAGCTGGCGCATTCCCCCTGAGGGCAGCTGCACCTTAACCAGGCGGGGATAGGCGGCAACCACTCGGCCCCCTTCGGTGGGGTGCTTCGTCCACACCATATGCTCCGGATCTAAGCTCTGGAATTCAAAGTGATCCACCAGGTATTCCCCTCGGGCTTCGAGGTGGATCTCGCACTCCAGCTCCCGGGTTTCACCGGAGGCCAGGGACAGCAGCATCACCGTTACCTCCGGCCGACTGCCATCGGGATAGTGCAGGATATGGGTCACCTGCAGGCAAGGCAGCTCCGTTACCGCATGGATGGTCAGTTTCACCGACACCGTTTCCCCTTCAAAGGCGGTGCGGTGGGATACCTGGCTGGAGGCAGCCATCTGAGCGGTAAAGGGGCGAAGGAGGGGCAGCAGCGCCATAATTCCAAAGGGCAAACCCAGGAGGAGAATCCTGGTTTTGCCCAACACAATTCCCAAGAAAATGGCGGCACCGCAGAGCAGGTAATAGGTTTTGTGCTTTCTACTCAGCCAGCGAGACATATTGGCTTCCTCCGGCTTCCGGTGTCGGCACTTTGGTGAGGATGTCTGAGATAATCTGCTCACCGGTGATATGTTCCAGCCAAAACTCCGCCCGAAGCAAGAGGCGATGGGCCAGGGCCGGGATGGCCATCTGCTTGACATCCTCGGAGAGAACAAAGTCCCTTCCCATCAGCGCTGCCCGGGCTCGGGCCAGCCTAAAGAGGGCTAGGCTGCCCCGGGGGGAAGAGCCCAGCTGCACCCGGTTTTCTGCCCTGGTGGCAGCTACGATCTCCACGATATACCGCTGGACATCGGCAGATACATGGACTTCTTCGATGGCCCTTTGCATGGCCAAGAACTCCTCCCGGGTGACCACCTGGGGAAGCTTAGCCTCATCCTGCCTTCGCTCTGCTCGATCCGCTAGGATCTTCTGCTCCACCTGGGCATCGGGATACCCAATCTGCAGTCTCATGATAAACCGGTCCATTTGCGCTTCCGGCAGAGGATAAGTACCTTCAAACTCCACGGGGTTTTGGGTGGCCAAGACCAAGAAGGGTGGTTCCAAGGGAAAAACCCTTCCCTCAATGGTTACCTGCTTTTCCTGCATAGCCTCCACCAGGGCCGATTGGGTCTTGGGGGTACCCCGGTTAATTTCATCGGCCAGCACCAAATTGGCAAAGAGAGGCCCTTCCCGAAACTGCCACTGTGACTGACCGGGGTCGTAGATAAACCCACCGGTTAAGTCTCCGGGGAGCAAATCCGGCAGGAACTGAATCCGGCGAAACTCTAATCCCAATACCTGGGCAAACATACTGGCTGTTAAGGTCTTGGCTACTCCAGGAACGTCCTCCAGCAAAATGTGTCCATTGGCCAGCATCCCCGCGAGGATATTCTGGAGTACCTGCTCCTTACCTAGGACCACACTGCCCACTTGGGAAATGATCTCATCACACTTCTCCTGTACTTGCTTAATGTCCATTGCCATTACAGTTGTTCCTCCAATCGATGTAGGATTGCCGCTACATCTGCCTCTGTGATTTCCTCTTGATCCCCTCCGGTAAACTGGGCCAACAGCTCATCGTCAACGCCCAGGGAGCGCAGCATCCGGACCCGGTATTCCTTCGACCCCTTGATTAAGGTCAGTTTGCGACGAATCTCCTCATACTGGGGAATGTTGGTGGTAATCCCTCGGCGCCGCAGCCGAAGCCGCAACCGTGCCCAGAAGGAGGGGCCCCTCGGGGTTAGGGGCTGGGGTCCCCTTTCCACCCGAAACTGCAATAGCTGCCCTGCCTGACGGTAGATCACATAAAAAAAAGAGGCTGGAATGAGCCGCAGCAAAAAGGGCTGCAGCTGGGGACTCAGCCGGGGATAAAGCACTAACACCAGACCCGCCAAGAGCCCGAGGCCAATGGCAGTCACCAAAAAACTCCAGCGATTAGGTGTTGTAGCCATCTTGCTCCTCCTTTGCCCGGGACTCCTCTTCTGCTTCCGCCTGTTCCAGCGCGGCTTTACACTCCTTTAAAGCTCCAATGGCCTGAGCCTTATCCTCGACAGTCATGGGGTGCCGGCTGAAGCGAGCCAACTGGAAGATGTCAATCAAGGTCTGCAAGGCCCCCTCAGGCAAATCGAAATTGGCTAGAGCCGCATACAAGCTTTCCTCCGCGGTGTAGGAGGCCGGAAGCTGCAGTCCCTGCTCCTGCATCAGATGCAAAAACCCCCGATAGCAGGCGAGGATTGCCTTCCTGGGATCGGGCTCTGCTTCCAGTTGAGCTAAACTGACGGCAATGGTCTGCTGCAGGGCCTGGCGCTGTTCCTCATGGGTAGGGCCTTCCACCGGTTTGGGGGCAGGCCGTGACTTAATAATCCGGAACACAACGGCTGCCAGCATCAGTCCAGCCATAATGCCCAGGATCCACAGCAGGATCGCCGGCACTTGGTGGCTGACCATTTCCCCGGGAACCATCTCCTCCAGGTAACCACCTCGACCGCCGGGCAATCCTCCAGGAAATCCCGGACCCACGCCCGGAGGGCCCTGGGGAGGCACGGACTCCTCAGGGGCATTCTTTCGCAGCCAGGCAATCAGTGCGGCAAACCCGGCAAACATCACCCCCAAGAAGGCCACCACCTGCCAGGGCAGTCTTTTGGGGTCTTCGTACTTCTCATCCTCGTCTTCATAGATAGGTGAAGTCAAGATAATCCATAAAAAGCCCACATAGGCCAATAAAGCCAGTCCGATAAAAATCCATACTAAGATATTACTCCAAGCCAAGCCATCGCCTGCTTCTTCCGGATCCCACTCCGGAAGCTGTAAGGGCCCTTCCGTGGCATAACCCATTAGGAGAAACAGCACTAGGACCACCAGGACCCACAGCCTAGACCGCCGGCTCTTTGCCCTTACCAACCAAACCACTCCCAACTGGCCCTATCCTACGATAGAGCCCACAATGGCTCCTGGGTTAATCCCCCAGGAGACTAAGTAACACCCGACTTACCTTCTCAACTCGTCTTTCCGTCCAGTTGCCCCACAGGATCAAGTCTGCCTCTTGCTTCGTCGGCTCGATGCACTCCCAATGGCCGGGCTGGGCATCCTGGCGATACCAGGCAATCACCTGGTTGAGATCGGCGCCCGCGGCCACATTGCGCTCAATTCGGCGCATAATTCGCTCCTGGGGCTCCATATCGACGTAAATGGTCAGGTCGAAAAAGTCCTGTAGCTCCGGAATGGAGAGCACCAAATGCCCCTCAACGATAATCAAGGGCCGAGGCCGGTAGGTGACCTGCCTGCCTCGGCTGGTAAAACTGACGGTCTTTCCATCCCTTAAGGACGCCAAATCAGCCCTGGCTTTGTCGGCCTGGATGCACTCCGGCCGATTGTTAGTAGTGGCATCGGGGTAAAAATACCTATCTAGGGAAACAACCTCCAGCACATTGGAACCCAACTTGGCCTCCAGCAGCCGACACAAAGTGCTCTTGCCCGATCCGGAGCCGCCGCCGATGGCCACAAATACCGGTTTCATCCTCACTACCCCCTCTGACCTAGATTCTACCCCGTAGTTTCATCGCTTCGGCAATCCGATCTAGGGCCACCATATAGGCCGCGGTTCTCAAGTCCACCTGCTGCCTTTGACTCATTTCATAGACCCGGTGGAAGGCGGCAACCATCATCTCCTCCAATCGAGTGGCCACCTCGGCTTCATTCCAATAGAACTGCATGGTGTTTTGCACCCATTCGAAGTAGGAGACCGTTACCCCGCCGGCATTGGCTAAAATATCGGGGATCACCAACTTCCCTCGCTCAAAAAGAATCCCATCGGCCTCGGGAGTTGTCGGCCCGTTGGCCGCCTCGGCGATAATGGTGGCCTGAATTCCCCCGGCATTTTCCTTGGTGATCACGTTCTCCAAGGCCGCGGGGACTAGGATATCACAGGCAAGATTGAGAAACTCCTGGGCCGGTACCTCCTGGCTGCCGGGAAAACCCTTGACGCTGCCGGTGGCCCGTTTGTGGGCGGCCAGAGCCTTAGGATCTAGCCCTGCGGGATTGTAGGCATTACCGGTGGAATCACTGACTCCGATCACCTTCACGCCCATTTCATGGAGCAGATGGGCTGCCGTCCCACCGACATTGCCAAAGCCTTGAACCACCGCGGTGGCTTGGCTTAGGTCCATCTGGGCCAAAGCCGCGGCTTCCCTGATGGCATAGACACAGCCCTGGCCTGTGGCCGAAGGCCGACCGACGGAACCTCCCAAGATTAAGGGTTTGCCGGTAATAATCCCCGGGGTAGAGTAACCCCGGATACTGCTGAACTCATCCATCATCCAGGCCATCACCTGGGCGTTGGTATAGACATCGGGAGCCGGGATATCAATCTCTGGTCCCACAATGGGAGCAACGGCCCGAATATAACCTCGACTTAACCGCTCCAGCTCCCCGGGCGACAGCTCCTTGGGATGGCAGACCACTCCACCCTTACCGCCGCCATAGGGCAACCCCATCACTTGACACTTAAAGGTCATCCACATGGACAGGGCCTTGACTTCATCTAAGGTAACGTCGGGGTGAAAGCGCACTCCCCCTTTCGCCGGTCCCATCACATCGGTGTGCTGGGCCCGATAACCGATAAAGGTCTTAACTTCCCCGGAATCCATCTTAACGGGAATAGACACCACCATCACCCGGGCCGGCTCCTTCAAAAGCTCGTAAACGCCGGGATCGAGATTTAGCTGATCACAGGCTTGCTTAAGCTGTGCCTGGGCCACCTGCAGGGGATTAACGATATCAGACATTGCCCTTGCTCCTTCCCTCGTTGACTAACCAGTTCAGAAGGTGAATAGCAAACTAATTCGCCAGGAAAGCTTCTCGCCCTCCTGATTTTTTCCTCCGCTCCTTGGGCCCCATGGCCCCGCTATTGTCCCCGTGCTTGTTTTTGATTGGCCAAGAAGACCTCCACTTCTTCTTTACTGGGAAGGGAGGATTGGGCTCCCAACTTGGTCACTGTCAAGGCTCCCGCCGCAGCGGCAAACTCCATCACATTTTCGATGGGCCGGCTGCCGATGGTTGCCGCCAATCCGCCGACAAAGGCGTCGCCGGCCGCGGTGCTGTCTACGCTCTTCACGGGAAAGGCCGGGGTATCGATCCTCCGGTCTCCATCAAGATAAAGCGCCCCTTGACTGCCTAGGGTCACCACCACTTGCCCGACGCCCTTGGCCAAGAGGACTTGGGCCGCCTCGGTGGCGCTGTCGGCATCGGTCACCTCAATTCCAGCCAACAGCTGGGCTTCCGTCTCATTGACCACCAGCAAATCCACGTATTCCCATAGCTCCTTGGGCAGGGGCGCTGCCGGTGCTGGGTTAAGGATCGCCTGCATCCCCCGCTGACGGCCAATCCGGGCCGCGGTCACCACCGCTTCCATGGGAATCTCCAGCTGCAAAACCATTACGTCGGCCTCGGTCTCGGTCAGAGCCGCTGCGACATAGTCGGAATCACACCGGCCGTTGGCTCCCGGGACAACGACAATGGTGTTATCACCGGCGCTGTCCACGGTGATCAAAGCGGTCCCGGTGGGGGTTTGCGGCGCCCTGGCGATTTTACTGGTGTTAACTCCCGCCCCCTTTAAGCTGGCGATGAGCAGATCAGCAAAGGTGTCATCTCCCACCCTGCCGACATGGACCACCGCTGCTCCCAACTTGGCCGCCGCTACTGATTGATTGGCACCCTTCCCTCCGGGGAAAGTATGAAAATCATGACTGGCAATGGTCTCGCCCCGCTGGGGCAACCGCTGGGTCTTTGCCGTCAGATCGACATTCAAACTCCCCACCACTACTACCCGATTTCCCTGCACACTCCCTCTCCTCTCCCAGATCCTACCGGCTAATTTGCGTCCACCGAAGGAAGCCGGGGGACCCGCCAAATTCTCTCATTGTACTCATTGATCGTTCGGTCACTGGAAAACCTTCCTGCTTGGCTGATGTTGATAATCGCCTTGGCCCACCACTCCTCTGGTCGTCGGTACAAGGCATCGATCCGTTGATGAGCCTCACTGTATGAAGCAAAATCCTTGATCACAAAGTAGGGATCGGCCATTTGCCCAGGGTGTCCGTATTTTAGCCCATGGTAGATCTCCTGGAAAATATCGGGATGCTCCACCGGCAAGAAGCCGTTGACCAACTGATCGAGAACTTGGGCCAGCTCCGGATCAGACTCAATAATATCGATGGGATGATAGCCACCATAGCGATAGTAACGATCCACCTCATCGGCGGTCAAACCGAAGATAAACATATTCTCCTCGCCCACGGCTTCGGCAATTTCCACGTTGGCACCGTCTAAGGTACCGATGGTCAAGGCCCCGTTGAGCATAAATTTCATGTTCCCGGTACCAGAAGCCTCCTTACCCGCGGTGGAGATCTGCTCGCTGACATCGGCAGCGGGAATAATCAGCTCCGCCAAGGAAACGCGGTAGTTTTCCAGGAAGACGACCTTTAATTTGTCGTTAATCCGGGAATCATTATTGATGGCTTCCCCAACGCTGTGAATCAACTTGATGATTAGTTTCGCCATCCGATACCCTGGAGCCGCCTTGGCACCAAAGATGAAGGTTCTGGGGATCATATCGAAATCGGGATTGGCCAGCAGGCGATTGTACAAAGCCATAATGTGTAAGACGTTAAGCAGCTGCCGTTTGTACTCGTGCAACCGCTTTACCTGCACGTCAAAGATGGAATTGGGGTCCACTCTAATGCCGTTATGCTTTTCAATATAGGCCGCTAGTTTCAGTTTGTTGTGGCGGCGAATTTCCGCTAAAGCCCTTTGAACCTCGGGATCACGGCTGTACTCTGCAAAGGCCTCCAGCCGCTCAGACTCACGCACCCAGTCGGACCCGATGCGCTCGGTAATCAGATCCGCCAAGGTGGGATTGGCCTTCACCAGGAAGCGGCGGAAGGTGATTCCGTTGGTAATCCCGATGAACTTGTGGGGGTACAGCTGATAAAAGTCCCGGAAAACATTGTTTTTCAGGATCTCGGCGTGAAGCTGAGCCACCCCGTTCACCGAAAAGGATCCCACGATACAAAGATGGGCCATCTTCACTTGATTATCCGCGACAATTGCCAGGGAGGCGATGCGATCCCAATCGCCGGGGTATTTGTCCCACAGCTCCCTACAGAAGCGCTCGTTGATCTCATGGACAATGTCCCACAAGCGGGGAAGCAGCTCCCGAAAGAGGTCCGCGGGCCATTTCTCCAGGGCTTCCTCCATAATGGTGTGGTTGGTGTAGGCAAAGGTGGAGGTAGTAATCTCCCAGGCCTCGTCCCAGCCCAATCCCTCTTCATCGATGAGAATGCGCATCAGCTCGAGGATAGACAGTGCCGGATGGGTGTCATTGATCTGAATCACCGTCTTCTTGGCAAAATCCCTGATGTCATTGCCCCGAGCCTTGAAGTGGCTGACGATGTGTTGGATACTGGCGGAGACAAAGAAGTACTGCTGCTTTAACCGCAGGGCCTTACCCTCCCGGTGATTATCCTCCGGGTACAATACCTTGGAGATGACCTCGGCTAATTCCTTTTCCTCCACGGCACTCAAGTAGCGGCCCTGACCGAAAAGGTTGAAGTCCAGATGCTTCATCGCCCGGGCACCCCAGAAGATCAGGCTGTTGACCAGGGAAGATTGATACCCCATCACCGGTACTTCATAGGGGATCGCCTTCACCTGTTGGTATCCCTTGTGGACAAACACCATTCGCCCATCCCGGAACTCCGGTTCTACGTAACCCCCAAAGCGGACAATCTGCGCCTCCTCCGGCAGCGGGGTCTCCCAGAGGTTGCCGTCCTCCAACCAAGGGTCCACCAGCTCAATCTGGTAGCCGTCGACGATTTTCTGCTTAAAGAGCCCGTATTCGTAACGAATTCCATAGCCGTGGGCGGGAATGCCCACAGTGGCCATGGAATCGGCAAAACACGCGGCCAGCCGGCCCAAGCCGCCATTGCCCAGACCGGCATCGGATTCCAGTTCACAGATTTCCTCTAAGGTGACGCCAAACTCCTGGCAAACCTCCCGGGCCACTGACTCCATCCCTAGGACCAAGAGATTTCTTTCCAAGGACTGTCCCACCAGGAACTCCATGGAGAGATAATACACTTCCCGCTGGGTCTGGCGATGGAGTATCTCCCGGGAGTAGGCCCACCGCTCCATCACCAGATCCCGCACCACCATGGCCAATGCCTTATACAGTTGCGTCTTCGAAATCGTCTTCGGAGTGCGCCCGAACATCCATTGAGACTTCCGTTCCAGCGCCCGCATCAAGTCTTTTTTCGTTAGTTGATTCATCTTGCATCCCTCGCCCTCGACTCCCTTGGTTATGCTCCTCCTTGACCCCAGGCTCCTCCTTCAACCGCAGATACACCACCCCCAGGGGCGGAAGTTTTAGCATAATGCTGTAGGGTTGGTTGTGCCAGGGAAGATCCTCGGAAAACAGCTCTGCGTCATTAACCTGTCCTGAACCACCGTACTGAGCGGCATCACTGTTAAACACTTCAGTATATGTTCCCGGTGCCGGTACGCCCACGCGGTAATCATAGCGAACCACCGGGGTAAAGTTGCAAATGACGATCAGCTGCTCCTGATCGGTACTTCTGCGGATAAAGGAAACCACACTTTGACTGGAATCGTGGGGGTCAATCCACTGAAACCCCTCCCATCCCAGGTCCTCCTCCCACAGGGCCTTGTGGGCCAAGTAAAAATGATTCAGCTCCTTCACATACCGATGGAGCATCCGATGCATGGGATAATCCAATAAATGCCAGTCCAAACTCTCCCGGTACTTCCACTCGATGAACTGTCCAAACTCCCCGCCCATGAAGATCAACTTCTTGCCGGGATGGGCCATCATATAACCAAAGAGGGCCCGCAGGCCGGCAAACTTCTGCCAGTAATCTCCCGGCATCTTATCCAGCAGGGACTTCTTGCCGTGAACCACCTCATCATGGGAGAGGGGAAGGACAAAGTTTTCCGAGAAGGCGTACATCAAGGAGAAGGTGAGAAGGTCATGATGATACTGCCGGTAGATGGGATCCATCTCCATGTATTTGAGGACGTCGTTCATCCAGCCCATATTCCACTTATAGTTGAATCCCAGGCCCCCTAGGTAGGTGGGACGACTGACCAAGGGCCAGTCCGTGGACTCCTCGGCGATCATCAAGCAGTTAGGAAACTTCTCAAAGACTGCGGTATTAAGCTTCCGGAGAAAATCGATTCCTTCTAGGTTTTCTCGTCCACCGTAGCGATTGGGCCGCCACTGGCCCTGATCTCGGCCATAATCTAGATAAAGAATATTGGCTACGGCGTCCACCCGCAAGCCATCGATATGAAACTCCTCCAACCAGAAGTAGGCATTGGAGATGAGAAAGCTTTGCACCTCCGGTCGGCCCAGATCAAAGTTCGATGTTCCCCAGGCGGGGTTGTTCCGCTTTAAGGGCTCCTCGTATTCGTAGGTGGGGGTGCCGTCAAAGAGGCGTAAACCGTGGTCGTCTTTGCAAAAGTGGCTGGGCACCCAGTCCATAATCACTCCGATCCCCCGCTGGTGGGCCCGATCCACCAGATACATGAAATCCTTTGGGGTGCCGTAGCGACTGGTGACGGAAAAATACCCCGTAGCCTGGTACCCCCAGGACCCGTCAAAGGGGTGTTCCGCCAAGGGCAGGATCTCGATATGGGTATATCCCATCTCCACCACATAGTCGATGAGCTGTTCCGCCAGCTCTCGGTAAGTAAGAAACTCCTCCAAGGCCCTTTGACGCCAGGATCCCAGATGGACTTCATAAATCAGCATCGGTTCCCGATAGCCCGCGCTCTTCCTTTGCTGCCATTCATCATCCTGCCACTGGTACCCCTGCAGCTGATACACCACCGAGGCGGTGTTGGGCCTTACCTCGGCATAAAATCCGTAGGGATCCGCCTTCTGGCGAACTCTACTTCCCCGCTGAATCTCATACTTATACAGGGCACCCTCACCCAGTCCCGGTACAAAGAGAACCCAGATCCCTGAGTCCTCGATCCGGGTCATCTCATGGTTGGCGCCGTTCCAATTGTTGAAGTCCCCCACCACCCGGACAGAATCCGCCCGGGGTGCCCACACCGCAAAGCGAACCCCCGAAACGCCCTCCTCTGTCACCAAATGGGCTCCCAACATCCGATAGGCATACCGATGCTCTCCCCGATGAAACAAATAGCGGTCATAGTCGCTGTAGGGCGACGTCTCCCACAGACCCATAGGCTCTCCCCTCCCCTTCAAGCTCTATCCCTTTGGTTCCCCCTTCCCGCCGGTCCCAAGACTTTGCCGAAAGCTTGGCCCATCCACCAGCACCAAAGAGGTCCGAGGCGGAATTACCACCCGATTCGCCTGAATTTCCCCTAAGGAATCGGTACCGGCCCGCTCCTTGTTCACCACTATCACCCAGTCGGAGCCGGGAAGCTCCATCTCCTTGTCCTCGGAATTGGCGTTGAAGATCACAACAATGGTCTCCCAAGGATCCCCGTTGACATGGGGCTGCAGGGTATAGGCCACCATTCTGCTGTCGGGTACGGGCAAAAAGCGCAGGTGCTGCTGCACTCCCTCGGCGGTCTGCATCCGAAAGGCGGGATGGGTCCGGCGCAGTTTGATCAATCCTTGGTAATACTGAAACACCGAGTAGTACTGGTATTTGCGATCCCAGTCAATTTGGTTAATCCTATCGGGGGATCGATAGGAGTTGTAGTCTCCCTGTTTGGTGCGCAAAAAGTCCATTCCCCCGTGGAGCAGGGGAATTCCCTGGGAAGTCAGCACCACTGCCCCACACATTTTGTGCAGGTCAATTAACACCTCGTCGGTGGCCTGGGGTTGTACCGCCTTCAGCTTGTCCCACAGAGTTAGGTTATCGTGGGCTTCGGCATAGTTGATACTCTGCGCGGGTTCTCCCGCCCAGGGCCACCGGGAATGGAGCATCTGGCCGTAATCCACCTGGTCGTGGTGACAGGCTCCCACAATCCCACACTGGACGCTGGATTCCATCCCCACAGCCCCATTAACAAAACCGGGATGATCGGCAAAGAACACGTGACCCCGAAGCCCATCCCGAATATCGTCGTTAAAGGCCCCGGTGCCCGGCAGCTGCCGCATATTAATCTTCAGTCCTTTGAGGTGGTCCGGCAGCGGCGAATGACCCCCGGTCCAGCCCTCACCGTACATCATGATGCTGGTGTCCACGGCGTTAAGCACCATGCGAATCTCGTTGATGGTGGGAATATCCATCAACCCCATCAAATCAAAGCGAAACCCATCGATTTTGTATTCCTCGGCCCAATACTTGACGGAATCCACGATGAGCTTGCGCACCATGGACCGCTCGGAAGCCAACTCATTGCCACATCCCGAGCCGTTGGTGAAGTGTCCATGGGGATCCTGCCGGTAATAGTAACCTGGCACGATTTTGTTCAGGTTGGAGCTGTGGGTGTAGAAGGTGTGGTTGTAAACCACATCCATATTTACCCGAATCCCCGCGGTTTTAAGGGCCTGGATCATAGTCTTAAACTCCAAAATCCTTTGTGCCCCGTTGTAGGGGTCGCTGGAGTAGGAACCTTCAGGAACGTTGTAGTTTAAGGGATCATAGCCCCAATTGTACTCGGGGTCAGCTGAGGCTTCATCTACCGTGGCAAAGTCAAAGCAGGGTAGTAACTGGACATGGGTAATCCCCAGCTCCACCAAGTGGTCTAACCCCGTGGTCACTCCCAAGGAACTGCGGGTGCCTCGCTCCGTCAAGCCCAGGAATTTGCCCCGCTGGACAATTCCCGAAGAGGGGTGAATGGACATATCCCGGACATGAATTTCATAGATAATGGCATCGACGAAGCGTTCCAGAGGGGGCCGCATCAGCTCTTCCCAACCGGGAGGATTGGTGCGCCCCAGGTCCACCACCATCCCCCGCTGACCGTTGACCCCACAGGCCTTGGCATAGGGATCCACGGCTTCGTTGATTTGCCCGTTGACCAATACCCGGTAGTTGTAATACAACCCATGGTTATCCCCCTGGAGCCGAAACACCCAGGTACCATTGACGTCCCGCTCCATGGTATACTCCCGGCCTTCACCGTCATGGCCGTTGTCATAGGTGACCAGCCATACGTTGCTGGCAGTGGGTGCCCAGACCCGAAAGACAGTGTGGTCCCGTTGGTACAATGCGCCTAACTCTCCATCGTAGTGGAATCGGTCGACAAAATCCTGGCTAGAAAAATCTGGGTACGGCATAGAAAAACCTTTCCCTCATGGGCATTAATTTCTTACTGGGCCAAGTCCGCTGCATCACTTAAGCTTTCGTAGAGTTTGACATACTCCCGGGCCGATCGCTCCCAGGAGGAATCCGTCAACATCGCATTGCGGCGAATCCGAGTCCATACCGGCTTGTCCTGGAAAAAGCCCAATGCCCTCCGAATGGTGTAAAGCATATCGTGGGCGTTGTAGTTGGTGAAACTGAAGCCGTTGCCTTCCTTGGTTTCCTCGTTATAGGATTGGACGGTGTCCTTTAATCCCCCGGTTTCCCGAACAATGGGCAGGCACCCGTAACGCATGGCAATCAGCTGGGCCAGCCCACAGGGTTCAAAGAGCGAGGGCATCAAAAACAGATCCGCCCCGGCATAGATCCGATGGGCCAAGGGATTGTCAAAGCAGATATTCGCCGATAGTTTCTCGGGATACTGCTCCGCCTTAATCCGGAACATGTCCTCATAGTATTGGTCACCGGTGCCCAGGACCACCAACTGCACCGACTCCTGGAGGATCTCATCGAGGACGTGGCCCACCAGATCCAGTCCCTTTTGGCTGACCAAACGGGAAATCAAACCGATCATCGGGATTTTTCGGTCCACGGGCAATCCCAACTCCTGCTGCAGCTTCAGCTTATTCTCCACCCTATACCGCAGGGAATTGGGGCCAAAATGCTTGGCAAGATAGGGATCGGTCTCGGGATTGTACTCCTGGTAGTCAATTCCGTTGGTAATGCCCACCAGCCGCTGGCGCCGCTCCCTGAGGAATCCATCGAGCTTTTCCCCAAAGAAGGGATATTGAATTTCCTCGGCGTAGGTGGGGCTCACCGTAGTGACAAAATCGGAATAGGCAACTCCCGCCTTCAGGAAGTTCACATTGTCATAGAACTCCAGGCCATCGGCGGTGAAATAATCCCAACCCACTTCCAGCATATCCGGGAGGATCTCCTTGGGAAAAACCCCTTGGTACCTCAGGTTGTGGATGGTAAACACCGTCTTGACATCCCTATACCAGGGATCTTCGCCGTAATGGGCCTGGAGCAGTAAACTGATGATCGCCGTCTGCCAGTCGTGAAGATGGATCACATCGGGCTTACAATCCACCTGGGGCAGGGCCTGGAGGGCGGCACGGCAGAAGAAGACGTACCGCTCGGCATCATCATCGTATCCGTACATCCCACCCCGGCGAAAGTAATATTCATTGTCAAGCAGGTAGAACTGGACTCCTTGGTATTGTACCTCCTCGACGCCACAATATTGCCGCCGCCATCCCAAACCCACCTCAAAGGTGGTGCGCAGCTTAACCTCCGAAGCAAGCTCCTCGGGGACGTCCCCGTACTTGGGCAGCATCACCGCCACCGAAATCCCCTGCCGCTGCAGTTCCTTGGGCAGGGCTCCGACGACGTCGGCTAAGCCGCCGCTCTTGGAAAAGGGTACTCCCTCGGAGGCAATAAATACAACCTTCACTTGCAGTCCCTCCTACACAAAAAACCAGAGCCGCTAGGGCTAGAGGATGGTCCCCTTGCGAAGCACCAGGGGATAGTCGGGATCTCCCATTAGGTGTTTGCCGGGACTGATGGATACATCCTTATCCAAGATGACATGCTGGAGGTGACACTGCTCGCCAATGACGCTTTTTTGCATCAGAACGCTGTCCTTCACCACCGCTCCCTTGGCCACCTTGACCCCACGAAAGAGGACACTGTTTTCCACATGGCCTTCGATGACACAACCGTTGGCAATCAGGGAGTTGGTCACCTTAGCAGTATCGGTATACCGAGTGGGGGCTTCGTTTTTCACCTTGGTGTAAACCAATCCCGCCCGGAAGAACAATTCCCGACTCACCCCGGGCCGCAGCAGTTCCATCGTCGTCCGATAATAGCTTCTCAGGGAACAGACATTACCCAGGTACCCGGTAAAGGGATATCCGATAATCTTCAGCTGATCCAGGTTGGCGATGACACAATCTCGCACCCAATTCTTGCCGCCCCGGGCTAGGGCCTGATCCAAAACCTCCACCAAGAGCTCCTTGGAGAGGATATACATGTTCATGGAAAGATTGCGACTGCGGGGAATTACCGGATTGACCTGGATGCCCCTCACCCTCTGCTGGTGATCAATGTCCAGTAAAGTGGCACAGTCTTCATAGTCCGTCAGACCCCCAGGCTTATAGATCATGGTGATATCGGCCTGGTTCTCCCGGTGGTATTCCACCGCCTGGCGGTAGTCCATATTGCACAACATCGAGGTGCCCGACAGGATCACGGTGTCTTGCCGGGAGCGAGTAAAGTAGTCCAGATGCCGAGCCATCAACTCGATGTCCCCTCTCCCCGCGCTTTGGTCCAAACCATCGGGTGGGAGGAGAAACAATCCGTCTCGGTGCCGGTCCAAATCCCACTCCTTGCCGGTACCCAGGTGGTCCATCAGGGCCCGATAGCGATCCCTCACGAAGATGCTCACATTGACAACCCCGGCATTAACCAGGTTTGATAGAGTAAAGTCAATCATCCGATACCGTCCCCCAAAGGGCACCGCCCCCAAGGAACGATGTTCCGTCAAGTACTCCATGTTCTCCACGGGCTCAGCGAGATTAATCACTCCCATGACCCTTTGCATCACGACACCTCCCCGTCGTAGATTCCCTTAATCCGGCTGTGAGGAGCAATGGTGAGCTCTTCCCCGATGACCGTTAACTCCTTCTGGGGTGAATCCTCACCGATGTGGCTCCCCTCGCCGATCACCGTGTCATTTCCGACAATAGCCTTGTGCACCACTGCCCCTGCCCCAATCTTTGTATTGGGCATCAGGACCGAGTCATAAACCTTGGCAGAAGCCTCCACGGTGACTCCGGGAAACAGCACGGAGTTATGCACTTCACCATGGATAACACACCCTTCATTGACCAGGGAGTTTTGCACCACCGCGGTATCGGCCAGGTATTGGGGCGGTTGAGTGGGATTCACCGAGTAAATCCGCCAACTGCGATCTCCTAAATCCAGACCGGGATTGTCCCCCAGCATATCCATGTTAGCCTCCCACAGGCTGTCTAGGGTGCCTACGTCCTTCCAGTATCCCTGGAAGGGATAGGCGGAAAGAAACTCGCCATTGGCCAGCATCTTGGGGATTATATTCTTACCAAAATCATTGGCGGAGGCCGGATCCCCTTCATCCTCGATCAGGTACCGCCGCAGCACCTGCCAGTTAAAGACATAGATACCCATGGAAGCCAAATTGCTCTCGGGCTCTGGGGGCTTTTCCACAAACTCAACAATTCGGTAATTCTCATCGATATTCATGATGCCAAATCTACTGGCTTCCTCCCAGGGCACCTCAATGACGGCAATGGTAGCCGCAGCTCCTTGCTCTTTGTGATGGTCCAGCATTTTGGAGTAATCCATTCTGTAAATGTGATCCCCCGACAGGACCAATACGTAGTCGGGGTTATAGGTTTCGATAAAATCAATATTTTGGTAAACGGCATTGGCGGTGCCCTTGTACCATTCTCCGCCATTGGCCCGCACGTAGGGAGGCAGGATCGCCACCCGACCGCTTTTGCGGTCCAAATCCCAGGGACTGCCAATTCCCACATAGGCATTTAGGGCCAGAGGTTGGTATTGGGTGAGAACTCCTACGGTATCGATGCCGGAATTGGCACAGTTGCTTAGGGGAAAATCAATGATCCGATACTTGCCGCCAAAGGGTACCGCGGGCTTGGCAACTTTCTTGGTCAAGACTCCTAGCCGGCTGCCTTGCCCACCGGCTAAAATCATGGCAACACACTCTTTCCTGTGAAGGGCCATTGCCTTTCCTCCTTTCCGTTACCCAATTTTTCCCTGTCCCGATTCTTTTCCCTTTGCCGGTGAAGCATCCTTAACTAAAGCTTCACTGACTTTTTCCAATTTAGTTACGATATCCCCCTTAGACGGAAAAATGGCAAGAAAAAAGCCTGCCATGAAATTCGTCGGAATTTCACAGCAGGCAGTGATTAATTTTCCCTTATTGGATTCTAATACCGCTGTTCCTACTCCGTCTGGGGCACAGCCTTGGACCGGGCCCTTTGCCAGTAGTTGACGGAGCCGATACCAAAGGCCACCAGGACTAGGGCCACCACCGTCAAGGGAGTCAGTCGCTCTCCAGGAATGAAGATGGCCGACAGCACCGCCCCGGCAATGGGGATGACAAACCGATACAATGTCACTTCACCGGCCTTGTTGTACTTCAACAGGGTGTACCAGATGGAGAAGGCTGCCGCAGACAGAAAGGCGGAATACACCAACAGCCCGGTAAACAGCGGCGTGGGCTCAAGGCCCTGCTGCACCACTCCCGGCATCCCCGTTACCAACAGCACCAGGGAACCAAAGAAGAGCTGATAGGCATTAATCAGCACGGGATTGAGGCTCCCGGAAAGTTTCTTAGCCTGGAAGGTACCAATGGCACTGGCCAGGCCTGAGAGGATGAGAAAACCCTCTCCCCGCAGGGACATGTGCCAATCGAATCCGGTGGTGCCGGGGCTCCAGTTAATCAGGATGATGCCGGCAAATCCCGTGGCTAGTCCCAGGACTTTGCCGAAGTTAAGCCGATCGTTTTGGTAGACAAAGTGGGCCAACAGAACCACAAAGAAGTTGCCGATGGAGTTGAGGATAGCCCCCTTGATCCCGGCGGTATGAGCTAAGCCGTTGTAGAAGAAGAAGTATTGAAACCCCGTCTGGGCCAAACCCAACCAAAACAGGGGTAGCAACCATCCCCTGTCCACCCGCAGGGACTGCCCCAGTCCCACCTTGAGGAACAAAAAGAGCATCACAGCTGCCAGGAAAAAGCGCATCCCGGCAATCACTAACCGGCTGGCGGTATCATTGCCGGTAAGCTGTAGTTCTTGGTAGGTAACCTTTAATACCGGAAAGGCACTGCCCCAGAGGATACAGGCCACCACCGCCATGGCGGCAACGAAGTATTTGTTGGTCCACAAAGCTTGCTGTCTTGCTGCCTTCACTAGTACTCAGTCCTATTCTCTAGATTCTTCTGTCACAATCGTTGCGATATTTAGAGCTATACACTACAGAAGGAAAGCCCGCTTTACCAGGCTTTCCTTCCCTTCTAGATCTATGTGTTCTTCCCCTTTCCCTTGGGGAGATTAAGCTGTTGCTGACTCCTCGGTTTCCGCTGCCTCGTCGCTGATCTTGAACTGGGACATCATTGTTTCTAGGTCCTTGACCATCTCCGCCAAGGTCGAGGCGGAGCTGGCGATTTCCTCCATGGCCGCGGATTGCTCCTGACTGGAAGCTGCAATCTCCCGGCTGCCCAGCTCCAGGGTTTCGGCGGCGGAGGCAATTTCATTAATCATCCGCACCGTTTCCCCGACATCATCGGTAATATGGAGGAAGTTATCCTCGGTTTTCTCCAGGATGTTGATTCCCTGGGAGACCTGCTCGTTGTTGGCCATAATCACCTGGACAGCGTGCTGTACCTGCTCTGTTAGCTGCTCCACCACGCTGTTGATATCCTCGGCAGACTTCTTGGTCTCCAGGGACAGGTTGCGAACCTCATCGGAGACCACGGCAAAGCCCCGACCGTGTTCCCCAGCGTTGGCGGCCTCAATGGCAGCATTCAGGGCCAACAGGTTGGTTTGTTCTGCGATCTCCGAAATCAAGCGCACCGTCTTGGCAATCTGCGCGGCAGCCTTCTGTACCCCGCTCATCACCGTGGTACTTTCGGTGGCGGTATCGGCAATGCCGTTCATCGTCCGCGTCGAATCCTGCATCTGCAGGCGTCCCTGATTGGACAGCTCCTGGACAGAGGTAGCCTTGCCCACCATTTTCTGCACGTTATCGTTGACAGACTCCACGGTAGCGGCAAATTCACCCATGGAAGCCGCGACTTCCTCGATACTGGCGGAGTTCTCTTCACTCACCGCGGAAAGCTGCTGACTGGCCGCCGCCACCCGCTGGGTGATGTTCCCCACCTGCCGGAGCATGTGGCGCAGGTTATCGGACATCCGGTTGAAGGAACCTGCAATTTGGCCGATTTCATCCTTGCGCTTCCACTTCAGTTGCTGGGTGAAATCTCCATTGGCCACCTTGTCCAAGTAAGTGGCAAGCTCCTTGATGGGGCGAGAGACGCTGCCCGATAGGTAGAAGGACACCGCCAAGGCCGCCAACACGATAACAATCCCGGAAAAGACGATTAACCGAATTACTCCCTCGCTGCGCTCCGACATCACACTGTAGGGCAAGGTAACCACCAGATACCAGCCCTCGGTGCTGGGAATGGGGGTGAAGATCTCTACCCCGATGCTGTCGTCAGCGGTGCGAACCAGCTGGTATCCGGCTTTACCCTGAGCCATGGACTCGGCGATCTCTGCATAGCCATCGTTTCCTGCCGCGGCCTCATTCCAGAGATTGGTGACAAAGGCATACCCTGGTTCTGGGTGGGTAATTACCTGCCCCGTCTCGTCGACGATCCAACCAAAGCCCTCGGAGTTCACCTGGGCCGTGGTAGCGATATTACCCAAGATCGCCAGATCAACGGTGGCGGCCATCACTCCCACCCGTTCCCCGCTGCTGTTGCGGACCTCATGGGCGATGACAAAGACGGGCTCTTCTGCTTCGGGAATCCTTCCGGCACTGCCGACATAGGATTCTGCTCCATTGACCATGATTGCCTGGTAATAGGGCTCCTGGGTGACATCCTCCATGGTCTTCTGAATGGTAAATCCTACACCCAAGGTATTGGCAAAGACCTGAGTGCTCCAGTAGCGAGGCAATTGCCGACCCTTTTTCTCCATGGTGTCCTTCAACAAGTCTTCATAGAGCTCAGCACTAGCCTTACCTAAGGTAGACATGTCCACCATCATACCGTTGAGAAAGCCGTCAGCTTCCTCTTTTAAGTTGGCCATCTGCTCATCGATGGTACCGCCGATGCGGTCGGCTCTCATCGCTACGATTTCCTGGGACAATTCACCGGTAAAGGTGATCACATTTCTCGCGATTTGGAAAGACATGAAAATCGCAAAGCCGACGAACAACACCGTCATGGAAAGACCAAACAGCAAACTAATTCTTGTTCGCACGGAGTTTAGTGTAAAGTTTGGCTTACGTATCCTGGGGAGCTTCATATGTATATCTGCCCTTTCTAATAGATGATGAGTTCTGTGGTGAAACCACCCTTAGGTATATGAAATATGTAAATCCTACCACTAGGGGTATGGCTCTAAAGATTATTCCTATTTCTTCCTTCGACAACCTTCGGTAGAAGATGAAGAAATCCTGTGAATTAACACACGAGATATTACCCTTTTGTTTCACCGGGCAGCCGGTATCTGCCCGCGGTCTCATCGTTGACCGAAAGGATTACCTATCCCTTTGGGGGAAAACAAAGGATAGAAAGTACACATTGTTGCATCGGAAGGGAGCTAGTTATCGATGACCATTGCCTTGGCCGCCAACTATTCACCCCAACTGATGGAGCTTCTAGCAGAGGACCCTTTGGAGTTTCTCACCTACATCAAGGTGCCCCTCACCTCACCGCCTCAGGGGCAGATCAAAGATGCCCGTCGCTACCGGCCTGGGCTGCTGCACTGTTGGGGAGAGGAGAGTATCATCCTGGGAGCTGCCTCTCCGGATAAAGTAATTAACCGGGAAAACGTCGCGGAAATGGTGGAGCTCACCGATACACCCTATGTCTCCACCCATCTGAACCTAACCTTCACGGACTTTGCCGCCATCGGAGGCTTTGACTGCGAAGATGCCTACCATCTTGTTTATGACCACTTGGCAGGAAACACCTTCCAGGTCAAGTCCTGTCTCAATCGGGATCTGATCCTTGAAAATCTGGACTTTACCCACGGCCGACCGGCCAGCGCCATCCCCACCAATCCCCGGTTTATCTCGGAGTTTTTGGCCGAAGTTGACTGCGGCCTTCTGCTGGATATTGGCCACGCCCAGGTCAGTGCCTGGCATCTGGGATACGAGTTCACCGATTACCTAAAAAGCCTGCCCCTGGACAGGGTTGTGGAGCTGCATGTTCACGCTCCCCGGTGCCTGCCGGGACAGGGCTTAATCGATGAGCATCTACCGCTAAGGCCCAAGGATTACGATCTGATTCGATGGCTCATCGAGCATACTCCGGTGCAGACCATCTCCTTAGAGTACGGCGGTGCCAAGGAGTTTCAAGGGGATCCTGAGAGAAATAGTAAAGCTGCCCTTTACGAGCAGCTTGTCCAGTTACGCACCCTGTTGGATCGAGCCTAAGTTAACAGGCCGAAGGGGCTTAATGGGGCGCATATGTCTTTCCCGTTTGATAAACACCGCCACTTCATCAATGCCAAACTTCTGGAGAGTGGCAATGGCCGTTGGATAGTTGCGCCCCACGTCCTCGGGGCAGTGGGCATCGGAACCGAGAGTAATGAAGGCGCCGCAATCGGCAATGAGGCCTAGGAAGAAGTCGTAGCGTTCCTTGGTGCCGTAGGCTTCGTAGTTGAAGGCCCGAGTGTTCACCTCGATGCCCACCCCTTGATTCGCGGCCGTCTGGATCACATCGGCGATGGCCTCCTCGGCCTGGCGTTGTTCCTCCTGAGACTCTGGCCAGGGCACTGCCTGCCAGCCTAGGTTCAAGTGAGCGATGGAGTCAAAGAGTCCGCTTTCCACCGCCTGCTTAGCCCGAGCATAGTATGTCAACATCACTTCCAAGGGCGGGAAGTCGGGAGTCATAGTACTAAAGTACTTGAAGTTGTATTCCTGGAGAAAATGAATACTGCCCAGGACAAAGTCCAACTCTGACTCAGCGCTGGCCAGGTACTCACCTAGGGTCTTTTCGTATCCCGCGATGTAGTCGGCTTCCAATCCCTTGTAGAGGGGTAACGGCGACCTTTCCCGCACTTGTTCCAGCCAGCTGAGGTATTTGGGCAGCTCGCCAAATTCCATCCAGGAATAGGGAATCGCATCCCTTACCTCCTGGGGCAAGTACTCCCGAGAGACGTGCTCAGCAAAACAGACCTCCGTCAACCCCAGATTCTGAGCCGCGGCTAGATATTCGCTGATGTCTCCCTTGGCATGACGAGAAAAGTGTGTGTGAAGGTGAAAATCCGGTACCACATAATCTCCTCCCCTGTTTCGCATCCGTGACTCCGTAAGGTACCTAATGTATTATGATAACTGGTGCATTAATTCCAGTAGTTAGTCCGTCAACTAATCAGTTTTGTGTAATAGTTTTGTATCAGCCCGATCCACAGTATAACGTATCTTGGCCTAGGATGCTAGAGATCGGCCCTAGAAGGAGAAGGAGAAGATTAATCCAAGCCATTTCCCGTTGTGCCCTGCCCCTGCCTGCAGTATAATAATGAGACTAAAAGCAAGTGGGGCGAAGAACCAATGTATGTCTATTTGGTCTTTTCCAAAACTGGAACATTGCTGTCAAGGGCACTGCGGATGTGTTTAAGAACAAAGTATCCCCATGTGTCCATTAGCTTAGATGAAAATCTCACACAGATGTATTCCTTTGGCCGCATCCAGCCCAACAATCCCCTCTCCGGTGGATTTGTGCAGGAGAGCTTTGACTCCGGTGTCTTTCAGAAATTTAGACACTGCGAATGCGCTGTTTACCGGATGGAAATCAGCGAGAGTCAGTATCAGAGCCTGGTTCAGGAACTGGCTCGTTTTCTCGCCCGTCGGGACCACTACAAGTACAATATCTTGGGCCTCTTTGCCGCGGGGATGGGAGTTCCCCTGAAGCGAAGAAACCGCTACTTCTGCTCTCAGTTTGTCTCAGAACTGCTGATGCGCAGCAGCATCCTAAGCAGTGAAACCCCGCCGGAGCTGCTCAGACCCACGGATCTGATGCGGCTTGTGCCCAAGGAAATTGTCTTTGAGGGGTTGACCGCTGCCTACAGGCCTCAGGACAGCCCATCTATGGATAGGAATCTACCGATGTAATTGACCGCGACGGGAAAATTTCCGTCGCTTTTCCTTTTTCTATGTTTATTTTTGCAGATAATGGGGTATAAAAGCTTTGTAGCTACCAAGTAAAGCCTGGCTTACTTGGCTAACTTTTGTCAGATGAGGTGAAAGTGAAGACAATGAAAAGCTTAAGGGGAACTAGAACTGCGGAGAACTTGATGAAGTCCTTTGCCGGCGAATCCCAAGCCCGCAATCGTTATACTTATTATGCATCCATCGCCGATAAGGAAGGGTACAAGCAGATTCGCAACATCTTCATCGAAACCGCTGAAAACGAGAAGGAGCATGCCAAGCGGTTTTGGAAGTTCTTGTTGGCGGGATTTGAAGGTGAGCTGCCCGCCGCTATCGAGATCGAAGCCGACTACCCAGTAGCACAGGGTTCGACCCTGGACAATCTCAAGGCAGCGGCCGCCGGGGAAAACGACGAGTGGTCCAGGCTGTATCCTGAGTTTGCCGACATCGCCGATGAAGAGGGCTTCCCGGAGATCGCCGAGGCCTGGAGATACATCGCCGATGGTGAGAAGCGCCACGAAATTCGCTTCAACAAATTGGCCGACAACATGATCAATGATCGGGTCTTCAAGAAGGATGAGGTCGTTCTGTGGAAGTGCGGTAACTGCGGTTACGTCCACGAAGGCACTTCCGCTCCCGAAGTGTGCCCGGCCTGTGTCCATCCCCAGGGCCACTTTGAGGTCTTCGTCGAGACCTACTAAGAGACCTATAGCGCCAGGCCATCATGACAGGATCAAAATACGGGACACAGAGGCTATATCGATAGCCCCTGTGTCCCGTATTTGTATCTAGCTGAGGAGCGCCCTCTAGCTTGACAGCTCAATGTTGCAGTCTAGGTACTCAGCCACCTTGGCAATGTACTTCCGGTAGTAATCGCGGACACTGGCAATGGATGCAAATACAATCTGATCGTCGATCCGTTGATACTCATGCACCAAGATGTTGCGCAACCCTGTAGAGGGAGCAATGGCCAAAGGGAAGTCCATATCGATCACTTCGTTTTCGGCCAAGTCGATGAAGGAATTAAAGTAGTCCTTAGCCGGCGCCCCCTGCAACTTCTTGAGGATGATGTTATTGATGTCCGTAGCACATTCGACAATCAACTGAATCTCCCGCTCAATGGCCCTTCTGATGAGCAAGTTCCGCTGGTACTCTTCTTGAGTAAGGCCAGTGGTTAGTTCTGCGAGTCCTTGGTAATAGGTAACCAGCACCTCCAGCTTCTTGCAGATTACCAGATTGTCAGTCATTACCTATTACCACCCTAACCTTCTCCATGATTCTAGCCATTTCTGCTTGAATTAGGGGCCTTAGCTCGTAGAAGTCCTTGATGTAAAAGAGGCTGTACCGCTCAAAGAGCCCCGGTTCTGCTTCATAGAGCACCCGCCCTTTTAGGGCAATCTCCCGACGCAGGATTGGCTCTGCCGTCTGTAGGTCGACTAGATCAATCTCGCTCTTGCGATGCGCGATAATCAAGTCCCTCATCAGGTTGAGTTTTGCTGCGTATCCAGAGGTTCCTCTGTCAAGTAGGCCAGATCAATGTCGCTCTCGGGACGATAATCCTCTGTCCCATAGCTGCCAAAGTACGCCAACAATTTGAGCCGGTACGCATCGACTATGTTTTCTATGCTCTCTCGAAAGGCTTCCACCCATGATCACATCCCCAGGGTAGCTGATCTTGCTCTCAGTATAGCACAGTTCCTGCAGCCGATAACTCCCCCGGCTATCCTTTCCTGCCTTTATCTCGTTGTGATCCCAAAGACCCCATCGATCCAGTCATAGACTTCGTTCTTGGTGTCAACAAAGTCATTGTCGAAGAATTTCGGGTCGTTGTTATGCCCAGCCTCCGGCAGCGTGAGGAACTTCACCTTTTCCTCGCCGAGAACCTCTCTGAGGTTTTCCACTAACTGCACGGAATGTTCGTAGGGAATGGCCTCGTCCCTTTCTCCATGGACAACGAGAATCGGTGGTCCATCGGGGTGAGCGTGGTTTTCGATCTTGGTGCTAAAGGCGCTGCACAAGAAGGTTGGGGTGGCAAAGTTAGCTCCGCAGCAGATTATCGCGGCCTGGACCTGACTGGAAAAGTCAGCATTGCCCAAACTGAGGTCTTCCGTCTCCGGTTTGTGACCGGTGGTCCCCAACAATCCCGCAATCTGACCTCCGGCGGAAGTGCCTAGGACTGCGATCCGCTCGGGATCAAATCCATACACCTCTGCATTAGCCCGAATCCACCGCACCGCAGCCTTGGCTTGATACAAGGCCTCCGGGTAGACAGACTGATCGATAATCTCCTTGCCAATGGTACAGTCAATCAGGGTGTAATTAATGGAGACTACAGCATAGCCCCGCTTGAGGCCGTGGAGAATGGGCTGAAGATCATCCATCTCCTTGGAACCAAAGAAGAAGGCTCCCCCGTGAATGTACATCATAACTGGGAAGGGCCCCTCGCCCTCATCGGGTAGATATATGTCTAGTTTCTGGGAGTCCGGGCCATTGGTGTATCTAATATCCCGGAACTGCCCCTTGATATCATCGGTCTTAGCAAAGCCATAGGGAATCTTACCGTCCTTGAAGGGAGGATCGGGAAGCTCCCGTCCCGGCGAGATATGCCGCACCTTCCCAACGCCCACGCCTAGTCTTTGGGCAAAGAGCCAGTCCCGCATCTCCTTGGTACGGTAAGCCGGCACCCAGGAGGAATGATTCCCATAAACCAAGGGCTCCCCGACAGGGTATTCGGTGTACAACACCGGCCGATAGTACAAATCTTCCCCTTCCCGTTCCAAGGCTCTGACCATATCTCGCGTTCTTTCCACAGGAACTACTGGATCACCGGCATGGTGGAAGGTCCAAATCGGTTTGTCAGCGATGGCCTCCACCTTTCTTGGGTCGCCGCCTCCACAGATGGGTACCAAAGCCGCAAAGGTCTCGGGATATTCCATCCCCAGGGCCCAGGTTCCAAACCCTCCCATGGAAAGCCCCGTCAGATAGATCCGCTGAGAATCAACGCTGTATTCCTTTGCCACCTGCTGCAAAACGGTATAGCCCATCTTAATTTCCGGGGTCAGCTCCACGGAGATATTGCCGGAAACAACTTCCCGACGGGTCCAACTCTTCTTTGGTGGACACTGGGGAGCCAGCACGAAACAGGGATGTTCCTCCTGCACTACATCTGAGGCCCAAATGACCGCACCTTCATTAGCCTCCAGTTGTACCTGGCCATCGACGCCCCGCTCTCCGGCGCCATGGAGGAACATAACCAGCGGGTATTTCTTGGCTGGGTCATAGCCCTTGGGGACATACAGCTGATAGGGCAACTTCTGCCCCGCCCCATCTTCATACACCAAGGCCTGAAAATCATCAACCACCAGGTTAATTCGCCCGGTACTGGTGAACTGTCCGGAAGGCAAAGTCCTGCCATCCGCGGTGGTAATCTCCCTCTTCTGGGTTACGGTATAGCTGAGTTCATAGCGGCGAGTGAGTCCACTTTCCCCATCGAAATAGAAAGTTGGCCCATTGGCATCCAAGGGATCAAGCTCGATGATCAAATAGTTACCCCGCTGAGGTAAAGTCGACATCGCTGCCGTGGAATTTGCATACACCCGGCTAATATTGCGGGGTTTAGTCTCTGTTTCGCCGTTCTCCTTGATCCTTCGCGCTTGGACGCTAAAGTCGGCCGCGGGCAATTGCCCCGATAAGGTAACGCCGTAGTCCAGTGCAACGGCGACTACCTTCTGGCCGTGTCCATCCACCACAGTAATTAGATCAACGGTTATTGACATCCATAGCCACCCCTTCCCTGCTTTCTCTCCTTCACTGCAAGGACTTCGGTTTAGAGGAAAATTTTCCTTTTTTGGCAAGCTGCTCAAGGACCTGAGCATGAACCTCGAAGGCGGAGTGATCATACAGAACAAAGCGGATTTTCTTTACCGCCTGCAGCCGGGGGGCCTGGCTCACCACCCTTTGCAGAGCAACTCTGGCCCCTTCTTCCATGGGATAGCCGAAGATGCCCGTTGAAATTGCCGGAAAGGCAATACTCCGACACCGATATTCCTCCGCCAGCTGCAGGCTGTTGACATAGCAGCTGGCCAGAAGCTCCTCTGCTGGGTGGTCCTGGCCATACACCGGCCCCAAACAATGAATGACATAGCGATTGGGCAGCCGATACCCCTTGGTAATTACCCCTTCTCCAGGACGGATAGGAGCCAGAGGGAGGCATTCCTGAGCCAATTCTGGGCCCGCGGCCTTGTGCAGCGCTCCGGCAACTCCACTACCGGGGCGCAGCCAGGCATTGGCGGCATTGACAACGGCGTCGCAATCCCCTTGCCTTGCGATATCCCCGAGAGTACACTCCACCACAAGGCCGCGGGCCTGATCCGGATCCGCCTCCCGACTCTCCAACAAAACTATCTCGCCAGCGCCAATCAGTACCCGAATCATCGGTGTCAACTTCCCACCCCCAGATTTATATACAGAAAAACCGCCCTGCGGCGGTTTTCCTCATGATATTACCTATTCTTTGAATTTCTCTACCGACCACGCAATTGCGGGTCAAAGACGTCCCGTAGGCCATCACCCAACAGGTTAAAGCCAAGGACTGTGAGAGCAATCGCTAATCCAGGATACAAAGTCATATGGGGAGCAGTCCGAATGGACTCCCGGCCCAAGGCCAACATTCTTCCCCAGCTAATAATGGGCGGTTGCGCGCCCAAACCGAGAAAGCTCAGGGAAGCTTCGACGGTAATGGCCGTACCCATACTCAAGGTTGCAATTACTAGAATCGGTGCAAAGCCGTTGATCAGAATGTGCCGGAACAGGATCCTGACATGGGTAAACCCAAGGGCCCTAGCTGCCTGCACAAACTCCTCTTCCTTGAGACTCAACACCATTCCCCGAGTGACCCGGGACATCTGGGGAATCCGGACAATGGCAATAGCTAACAGAGCATTGACCACCCCCGGTCCCAGGGTGGCGACGATGGCAATAGCCAACAGGGTTGAGGGGAAGGCGAGGATCAGGTCCATCAACCGCATGATCAAGGCGTCAACCATCCCACCGACATACCCAGCTAGGGCTCCCAGGACTACCCCCAGCACCAAAGAGAGCCCAGTGGCAATTCCGGCCACCATCAAAGACACCCGGGAACCGAAAATGATTCGACTGAGGACGTCCCGTCCCATATCATCGGTACCCAGAATGTACTTACCACCAAATCCTTGGGGAGACTCGTAGTTTTCCCAGATATCCATTTCATAGGGATCTAAAGGCGCGATATAATCGGCGAAAAGGGCAACTATAACTAAGATTCCTATTAGTATGAGTCCGGTCACTGCACTCTTATTTCGCAAAAGACGTTTCAAGTACCTAACCCCCTATTCATAACGAATTCTGGGATTAAGCCAGGCATAGCTTAGATCCACGAGCAGGTTCACCAAGGCAAAAATAACCGCCATCATCAGGACTCCGCCTTGAATAATTGGGAAGTCCCGTTGGGAGATAGAGTTAACGATGAGTCTACCTACTCCCGGCCAAGCAAAAACCGTCTCGGTAACTACTGCTCCACCCAACATTCCCCCGAATTGAATTCCAACAACGGTGATTACCGGCAAGAGAGCATTACGCAGCCCATGCCTCAGTACCACCGTACGGGAATGCAATCCCTTAGCCCTGGCGGTGCGAATATAGTCGCGACCCATGACCTCTAACATATTGGATCGGGTCAATCTCGTGATAATCGCCATCATCGATGTTCCCAGTGACAAAGAGGGTACCAGTAAATAGCGCAGTCCGGTAAGCAATTCCCTGGCATCAAAACGAGTCAGCAACGTCCAAATCCCGGGAAACAGCGACCCCTCGCGACCAAACAACGGTAACCAATCGACATTAATGCTCACATAAGACAGCAACACCAGTCCAATCCAGAACCCGGGCATGGAAACCCCTAAGAGTGCGAAGATCATGCTGCCATAGTCGATGATAGTGTTCCGCTTGACGGCTGCTAAAACGCCCAAGGGCACTCCTAACAATACCCCGATTAGGACGGAAAAAAAGGCTAGCTCTAAAGTAGCCCCCAACCGCTCGCCAATGAGTTGGAACACTGGAACCCCTTGTCTAATTGACTCACCAAAGTCTCCCCGCAGTGCATTCTTCAGCCACCGGAGGTATTGTTCGTGTAATGGGCGATCAAACCCATACACTCTGTTTAGACGGGCCACATCTTCCTCGGTGGCCTCCTCTCCCAACAGCATCCGAATCGGATCTCCGGGAGCCAGGTGCACCAAGAGAAATACCAGAATGGAGATGCCAATTAGTAAGGGAATTAGTTGTAGTGCGCGCTTGAGAATATAACTAAGCAATGGCTATGACAACTCCTTCACGACGGGATAGAGAACTAGACGACTTGCGCCGTCTAGTTCTCTATGAATCACTCACTATTTGTTCTTCTCAAAGAGGTGAACATCCTGCCAGGCCGCTGCGGGATATGGATGGACCTCATATCCGCTGATGTATGTGCGGCTAACTCCTACCTCTTCCGAGTAGTTGATGAACCCGTAGGGAACATCGCGGACGACAATCTCCTGAGCTTCACGGTAGATATCGATGGACTCCTGACTGGTGGGATCCAGAGTCCGTCCTAGCTCTAGCAAGTAGTCGAGACGCTTGTTGGAGTAACGAGGATAGTTGTTAGCACCATCGGTGTGGAACTGACGAATCATCGCCCGGTCGGGGTCAAGCTGACCGGCCCAACCCAGGATAAAGATGTCATAATCATCGGTCTCCTGGATGCGAGCTAGATAAGCACCCCACTCTTCGATGATAACTTCTACCTCGATACCGGCTCTACCGGCGTCATGCTGCAGAATCTCAGCAATCCGCATCCGATCCGGGTTTTCATTGGTGTACAGTCTCAACTTGATGTCGCCAGGTCCATAACCGGCCTCAGCCAGCAGTTCCTTAGCCTTATCAATGCTGTAATCGTACCTATATACATCATCGTTGTACCAAGGTAGTGTCGGGGGCACCGGACCTACTCCCGGGCTGCCGATACCGTTAAGTACTCTTTGTACGATACCTTCACGGTGAATCAGGTGGCTAATAGCCTGACGTACTCTGACATCGGCCAAGGGGCCAACCTTGGTATTAAAGCCAAGGTAGTTGTATCCAGTTCCTTCAACCCGCTGAACCACAATATTGCGGTCCTTCTCTAGCCGAGGTAGTTCGCCGGGAACTACGCCGCCTTGATACATATCCACGTCGCCGGCCTCAAGGGCGAGCAACCGAGTAGCGTTCTCAGGAATGGTTCTGAACTCGAGATAAGGAATCTTCGGAGCTCCTTGCCAGTAATCCTTATTAGCCTCGAGGACCATCCGGTCGTCTCTCGTCCAAGAGACAAACTTGTAGGGGCCGGTGCCGACGGGGTTTTGTCTAAAGTCCGCTCTGTCCCCGTGGTGAGCAGGAACGATGGACATCCGTGCTAGGTTGTTGAGTAGGAAAGAGAAAGGTTGCGACAAATGGAACACCAAGGTGTGATCGTCAACTATTTCGATCTCGGAAATGGCAGTGTACTGCCCCCGGTTTGGTGCCCCGTTTGCCGGGTCAAGAACCCACTCATAGGTGTACTTGACGTCCTTAGCGGTGAAGGGCTCGCCATCGTGCCACTTGACACCTTCCTGCAGATAGAAGGTCAGGCTGAGGCCATCCTCGCTGAACTCCCAGTCCTTGGCCAACAAGGGAACCAGTTCCATGTCAGTGGTGAACTTGACCAAAGGCTCCATGATGACGTTGATCCTCTCGTAGGAAGGAACGTCCGTCTCCAGTCTCGGATCCAATCCAACAGCTTCACCGCCGGAAGCGATCCGAAGGGTGTCATTGGCCAGAACTACACTTGTCATTCCCAAAACTAGTGCCAACGTCAACACAAACAACAGTTTTGCCGTTACTTTCATCTTTACCCCTCCAGTTCTGAATTTGGCATACAACAATGATTCAACCCCCAACCCCATTTGGCCTTCTTTGAATTGGGTATGTTTACATTTTTGTTTAACTTTTCTATTTGCCAAGATGTGCAAAAAACCTTTTTTCCTGGTTTTTTCGCCGATTTTTTTACCGAAACTACCTTCTGGAAACGAAAAAGAGAACGACCCAATTTTCCGGCCATTCTCCTTTTTCACCCAGTTGCGGCTATTCCTCTCGGACTCGAGTCAATTCGCCCATCGTCAGTAACAGATACAGCCCCGATAACCCCACCAGACTGTAGATGATTCGACTGAGCATGCTGGGCATCGCTACACTGCCGCCAAAAATCGCCTCCACTAAATTCCAGTTAAAGAGCCCAATCAATCCCCAGTTGAGGGCACCAATGATGGTTAGAATGAGGCTGACTGTTCTTAGTCCTTGCATCGGTTCTGCTGACCCCCTTCTTAAATCTGGTATCTACTTTATAGTCAGCAGACCGGGGGCGAATTATTCGCCTCGAATTAATCGTTGGAAAAACTATCCCTACTGCAGTCTCCCCTTAGACCAGACCACAATAGCCTAGGGCTCTACTTACCCAACGCCCCTTCAATATCCGCCAGCATTAGCTTAGTCGCCGTCAACCCTCCTGAGGCGACATACCAGACCTGAGAGTTGAGGTAGAGGATGCGGTCGTTTTTGTAGGCGCTGGTCATACGAACCAAGGGATTGTCTAGCACCTGTTTTGCCGAGATACTGCCGCCGACGGTGGCGGCACGGTCGATTACCAAGAGGTAATCGGGATCCACAGAGATTAGATATTCAAAGGCGATGTTCTGCCCGTGGGTAGCAACTTCGATTTTGGGGTCTGCCGGAGGAAAACCCATCTCCTGATGCACCACTCCAAAACGAGAGCCCGGTCCATAGGCGCTGAGAGCACCGTCGTTGGCCATAATCAGCAAAGCGTTGCTGCCGGTGGCATCAACTTGCTGGCGCAGGGACTGAAAGGCTTGCTGAAGTTGATTCACCTCTTGGGCTATGAACTCCTCTTTTCCAAAAATGTCGCCTAGGATCCTCAGATTCTTGGTCACGGAGCCCAGGTAGTCATTGGGTTCAACGGCCAAGTAGACGGTGGGCGCAATTCGCTGCAATTCAGCATACTGTGAGGCCTGCCGGGTGGAGATAAAAATCACATCCGGTTGCAGCTCATAGATCCTTTCGAAATTAGGTTCAAAGAGGGTTCCGACATCGACATACTTGCTATCCTTGAACTTGCTTAAGTAAGGCGGCAGGCTGGACTTAGGCAGCCCCGTGACCTCTATCCCCATCTCATCGAGGGAGTCCAAGGTAGCATAATCAAAGACGACTACGGTCTTGGGATTCATGGTGACCACCGCTTCCCCCAGTTCATGCATAACGGTAACGGTGTTGCTTTGCGCATAGGCTGCCGGGTTTGCCAATAGACCAACTAGAGCTATCACCGACAAAACTAGAGCTTTGACCAACCATCCTTGTCCTCGTCCCTGAGATTTAACATTAGCCATCGTAAATCCCCCCACACTGACTTCAACCCCATGGGTTTTGCTTAGTAATACACACAGATCCGGTTGTCGTTAACCAACTCAATCCGGAAATCCAAGTCATAGATCGGGCCCAACACTGCCTGGTCGATGATCTCCTCCGGTGGACCCTCGTTGACAATGGCGCCGCTGTTCATCGCCACGATGTAGTCGGAATGACAGGAAGCAAAATTGATGTCATGGATCACAATCACCACAGTTTTGCCCAGCTCATCGACCAAGGACCGCAAGGTCTTCATAATTTCCACGGAGTGCTTCATGTCAAGGTTGTTCAGCGGTTCATCAAGCAAGATGTAATCGGTGTCCTGGGCAATCACCATCGCGATATAGGCCCGCTGCCTTTGCCCGCCGCTGAGTTCATGAAGATACTTATCCTGCATGTTGCCCAGCTGCATATAGTCAATGGCTTTGTCGACGTACTCCCAATCCTCCGCTACTAGATTGCCTTGGCAATAAGGAAAGCGGCCAAAGCTAACCAGTTCCCTCACCGTCAGACGCAGGTTGAGGTGATTGGATTGTCTGAGGATGGAGATCCTTTTTGCCAGCTCAGTACTCTTCCACTGGCGAATCTCTTTCCCATCGATATACACTTCCCCGCTGTCGGGTTTGATCAGACGACTAACAATGGACAGCAAAGTGCTCTTTCCCGCCCCGTTGGGCCCGATAAAGGAGGTGATCTTCCCTCGGGGAATTTTTAGCGACACATGATCTACCACCGTGACATTTCCGTAGCTCTTGACAACATCCCGGATTTCAATCATAGTTGATGCTCCTTTAGAAGTAGATAGATAAAGTACAAGCCACCAGCGAGGTTGATCAGCACGCTAATGGGAGTGACAAAGTTAAAGACCCTTTCCGCCAACAGCTGACCACCCACCAAGGCGATGACCGCCACCAGCACTGACCCAAGAACGAGATACTTGTGCTCGTAGGTAGACAGGAACTCCCTGGCCAGGTTGGTCACCAACAGCCCCAGGAAGGTGATGGGACCAACGAGTCCCGTGGAGACCGCCATCAAGACCGCAACTACAATCAACATCCGCCGGACAATGCCCTCATACTCAACGCCGAGATTAATGGCCTGGTCCCGTCCCAGAGCCAAGACGTCCAAAACGGCGAAGTAGCGGCGGGAATACAACAGCACCACACCCATGGCCACAAGGGCAATCAGCAGGATATCAGTGTTGACGTTGTTAAAGCTGGCAAACATCCGATTCTGTAGGACCAGAAACTCATTGGGGTCAATCACCATCTGCATAAAGGAAGCCCCACTTTGAAAGAGGGTACCCACGATTAACCCCACCAAAAGGACAAAGTAGATATCCGTGGATTCCCGTTTGAACAACAGGTTATACAGCAGCAGAGCAAAGACCACCATACCGCCCACCGCCAGGAGGAAATTCAGCTGGCGATTGACAACAACTAAACTGGTGGACCCAAAGGCAAAGACAATGGCCGTCTGAATCACAAGATACAAGGAATCAAGCCCCATGACCCCTGGAGTTAGGACCCGATTGTTAGTCACCGTTTGAAATACCGTCGTAGCAAAGGCAATGGCGGCACCGGTGGCAATAATGGCGATGGTATTGGGAATCCGCCGAGACAGGGCATACTCCCAGTTGCGACTGTTGAGACCAATGGTGAGATACAGGATTACGAGAACTAGGGCGACTACAGACAACAATACGATTTTCCGTCGATTACCCATGGCGGCGCCTCCTTACCAACAGCCAGAGGAAGATCAAGCTGCCCACTACTCCCACGGTCAACCCGATAGGGATCTCATAGGGAGCGATCAACACCCGCCCGACAATATCGCAGACCAGGAGAAAGATTGCCCCAAAGAGTGCCGTGGTGCCGATACTGTTGCGCAGGTGATCCCCCTGATAAATCGAGACGATATTAGGTACCACCAAGCCCAGGAAGGGAATTCTACCCACGGTAATGATCACCAACGCGGACAACAGGGCTACAATGCTCACTCCGATGGTAACCACCTGCTGGTAGTTCATCCCCAGGTTATTGGCAAACTCCTCCCCCATCCCGGCAATGGTGAACTTGTTGGCATACAGATAAGCAACTACCACCAGAGGGATGCTGAGATACAACAGCTCATAACGGCCTTTGCTGATCATCGCAACGTTTCCCATCAACCAGGAAGACACGTTTTGGACCAAATCAAAGCGGTATGCAATAAAGGTAGTAACAGCATCGATGATGTTTCCCAGCATGATTCCTAATAGGGGAATAAAGACGGTATTTTTCAGTTTGATTCGCTTCAAAATCCCCATAAACAAGAAAGTGCCGGCCAGGGCGAAGGCAAAGGCCACAAGCATTTTGCCCAGGGAGCTGGCCGCGGGCCAGAGGATCAGGGAAACCAACACCCCGAGTTTTGCCGAGTCCACCGTGGCTGCGGTGGTAGGGGCAACAAAGCGATTGCGACTAATCTGCTGCAGGATCAAACCACTGATGGCCATGCTCATCCCGGCAATAACCACCGTCACCAGGCGGGGGATGCGGCTGAGCAAGAGAATCTGGGTTTTCAGGTCCTGACCCAACAGCAGGTCCTTCAGGCTGAGTTGGGTCACACCGATAAATAAGGAAATTATCGATAGAACTACTAGAATTACAACTAAGTAACGATTTTTCATAATATGTCCCCTCGCGGTTGACACCCCCTGGGCCCAGTTTGTTATAATAGATCTACTGGATTGAGAATGATTCTCAGTCTCGAATCTATCCATAGCATAGCACGACCGTAACCGGGAATCTTACATTATATTTGGGTTTTCTCACTAATTTTGGTGAAAACACATCGAGAAGGTGATGTAATTGAGAAGTGAAGGGCTCAACAAGGTTTTTGAGGAAACGGCGGAGCGATTTTATGCCTGTACATACTTGCCCATTGCAGCCTTCACCAGCGATGGAAAGTTTCTTTATGGGGTGGGGTTGACCGGTGAACTGACCAAAACCCTGGAGGACACAGTCTACGATTTAGCCTGGGCACAACTGCCGACTCAACCCCTGTGTGACCGAAAGAGAGAAGGCTGCCGGAAGAAGCGGGGCTCCCGCTGCGCCTGCCACCACACCACCCTCTCGGTTCCCAAGGTTGGTGAGTTTGCCGCCCGGTACCTCTGCCCCGGCAATCCGGCACTGGGTCTGTTTATTCTTGGCCCCTATACAACGCAACGGTCCCAGGCTACGGCAATGGTGACCTACCGGCCCGCTGACTGTGTTCCCCATCTAATGGTTTTGCTAGGCCGGATTTACAAAGGGGTCAGAGAACAGCTAAGGGATAGCGATTGCTACAGCTTTCATGTGCAGCGGGCTGTGGAATACATCCTCAGCAATTATCAGGGGAACATCACCTTGGAGTTCCTGTCCGACTATCTAGGGATTAATAAGTCCTATCTCAGCACACTGTTCAAGCAGGAGACCGGGCAGACTTTCTCCCAGTTTCTCAATTCCGTTCGGGTAGAACAAAGCAAAAAACACCTACAGGAGAAGGATACCTCCATCTTGGATGTGGCCTTGACCGTTGGTTTTAGCAACCAAAATTACTACGGAACTATCTTTAAAAGGCTCACCGGCATGACCCCCAGCGAGTATCGAATAGCTGGCGAGGTGTAGCCGGTGAGGGAAAACAAATCTGCAAGGGGCACATTCCGTGCCCCATTTATCTTTACAACTGGAATTGAGTCGTGAGTCTGGTTAAACTCTGGGCCATGGCAGAGATGGTGTCCGCGGTGGCCGCCACTTCTTCGATAGTGCCAGACTGTTCATGGGAGGACGTGGCTACTTCGTGACTGCTGAGCCTCAAGGTCTGAGCGATATCAGCTACTTGAGAGATTAGAGTTGTCATTTGGGATACGGCGGCATTGATTTCAACAAACTGTGACCTAGCGGCAGACACTAATTCAGCCTCGTCCTGGACAGTCTGACCGCTGTTATTAACCGCTTCCACCACTTCTGTCATCTGACTCGTTACCTCGAAGATCAGCTGGGCAATCTCCTTAGCCGCGGACTGGGACTCTTCAGCCAAGGCGCGAATCTCCCCGGCCACCACGGCAAAGCCCCTCCCCTGCTCTCCTGCCCGGGCGGCCTCAATGGCGGCATTGAGAGCTAACAGGTTGGTCTGTTCCGCAATCGTGGAAATCACATCCACCGCTTGGCCGATCCCCTTAGCCTTCTCATTTAGGCTATCGATCTTAGCCACGGCGTCCTTAACCACAGCCTGGGCCGTCTCGGCCTTGACAACGGCTTCATCCATTGCCCGATCTCCCAGGGATGCCAGCTCAATGGCCCGCTGTGCGCCCCTCTCCATTGCCTCGGCCCCGGACTCTAAATCCCTCGCCAGCCTGTTGGCTTCTTCGGTGGAGTGAGCTATCTGCTGAGCCATCGAACCCGTTTCATTGGCTGCCGCGGCCAATTCCTCTGTACTGGCTGCCAGTTCTTCGGCGGAATCTGAGAGGGTCTGCAAAATCGACCGCAAGGATTCGGCCATCCGGTGAAAGGCCTGGGCCAACTGAGCAACCTCGTCTTTGCCCGTTGCTGTTATGGTCACCGATAGGTCACCGGAGGCAACTGCATCGGCAGACTCCACCAAATCCCTCAAGGGTTTAGCAACCGTCCTTCCGATGAAGAACCATCCGAAGACAACGAGAATAACGTTGGCCGCTGCGATGGCCAGTTGAGCCTTTAGCTGCAGACTAGCCTTTCCTTGACTACGGGCCTCGTACAGCGACACAATCTCGTCCATAGCCGTCAAAATCTCTAAGCTGTGATCATGTGATCATATATGTATGCCGCCTCATCGGTTAGAGAGGCTGCCCTATCGCTTGCAACCAATCGGTCCACCCGCTGCCGCATCGGCTCCCACATAGTCTGCACTTGTCTCAGCCGCTGCAGGATTGCTGGGTCCTGCTCCTGTCCAAGTCCTAGATCCCGATCACCCTCGATGAGGCCTGAAAGACCGCGCTCAAAAAGATCCCGGGTCTGCCGTAATTGCTCTTGAGCTTGGATTGGGCGATCGCCATGTACAATGCCAAGAGCTTCCTTGGCCATCTTCTGACTGAGCATCCGCTGCCGACCGGCCACGTTAATCGCCGTGGCGTCGGCGCCCTGCCCCTGTCGCTGGACAAGGATGGCCGTGGCCACGGTCAAAAGCAAGAAGATCAACATGATAGCTCCGATTTTTGTTTGGACTCGTTCCACGATTCTTCCCCCTACCAACAAGTTTGTTATTATATACCCTATATACCCGGCTCCAGCGATGGTTAACTTGTGGTTTTAGGGTACAAAAAGAGCCCCGTTAGCCGGGGCCTCAATTATCCTTTATCTCGGTATCTTCCCAGCAAATCTTCATATTCTTGATGCAGGTTCTTCCTCAGGGAATCAAAGGTTGAATCCCGGTCAATAAACTGCCAAGAGAAGGGGCCCTACCAGACCCCTACTCGCTCCTTCTCCCACTCATTGAGCTATATTAATATGAAGGAATCTACTGCTCAGCCAGTTCAGCAGCCCCTGATTCCCGCCTTGCTGCCAAGCTCTCTAGCTTACTCATATTAACGATAACTGCCCCGAGCCCACAGACAATTCCCCACAGGACCAGGATTCGACTCCAATCCCAATACTGCAACAAAGCTCCCGTAACAACTCCCGTCAGGCCAGAGCCAACATAGGAAGCAAAGTCCATGAATCCAGCCACGGTAGACTCCTTACCGACAGACTGAAAGCGAAGGGGAATAGAGACCATTAACAAAGCGTTTATCCCGTAGATCAGTCCGGAACAAATGGCCACCGTTAAGACGGTCAAGGCAAAGTACGGTAATTTGATCAGCCACGCCCCCACCAGAGAGACAATCCCAACGACAATGTACATCCCCACTATGGTCCGGGACTCATTTCCTCCAGCTCTCTGACTTAGTTTCCCGGCTAGCAGCACCCCGAAGAATCCTAAGGGCGGAATCCATAGAGCGTAGGAGGTAGCATCAGCGGCGGGCAGATGATGGGCCTGCATCAGCAAAGTTGGCGCCCAGAGGTTGATCCCCTCTTTGACCATCCCCTGTAAGCTGCTGGCAACAGCCAATAGAAGCAAGGTGAAGTTTCCGAAAAACGCGAAGTTCTCCTTCAGTATTACCCCAATGGATTCCTTCGGCGGCTCTACCTTAGACACAGGATTGATCGGGGCAAACCCCAGATCCTCCGGCCGGTCCTTGGCTAGAATTGCCCAAAGGATCGCCATCACCATTAATAACACCGATGGGATCCAAAGGACCAGCCTCCACTGGTCTGGGTATCTGGCGATGATTCTACTGGCCAAAAACCACGACAGCATAAACCCACCTACCGAGGATGTACCAAGGATACCGGTCATCTGACCCCGTTCGTTCTCCGAGAACCAGTTAGAGGTCATTTTGACTATCGGTCCCCAGCCCATGGACTGAAAACAGCCATTAATTGCCCAAAGGATCACCATCAAGAAAAAAGACGAAACAAAACCAGCAAACAAGTTCATCAAGGCTGTACCAACCAGCCCAATCAAGACTATTCCCTTGCTGGAGAACCGATCCCCCAAGTGGCCGTTAATTAGCTGCCCAAAGGCATACACCCAAAAGAATACCCCACCCACCAGCCCCAATTGAGCAGTACTCCACCCCAAGTCCCTTTCCATTGCCGGCAGGATCATCGCTAGATTCACTCGCCCAAGGTACAAACTAGCATAGGATATCCACATCAAGACCTTGATCCGCCGCTGCCAACTAGCTACGTTCATTGCGCTCTCTCCTAATCCAGCTGAAAGTTACATCATGCTATTCGCTATCGGCAATAAACTCCCCTCTGCGGTAGCACCATCGCGCCTTTCACCGGCTCTTTGAACTCCAGCGTGACTTTGCTCAAGGGATCCGTATCACTGAGTCTAAGAAATAGAGATAAACAAGGGCGTGAACTTGGCTGTCTATCCTAGATGAGCACTGTGGGGCTAGACATTAGATGAAGGGTCAAAACTAAGGAGGGAATCGCATGGGCGCGTTTCCAAGGACAGTTGTCGGCGGGCTTTCAGTTTCCCGATTAATCATCGGGACTAACTGGTTCTTGGGTTGGAGTCATCAAACCCCTGCTAAGGATGCATTTATCAAGGAGAATGTGGCCAATCGAAGGGCAATGGCCGATATTCTCGAGGTTTTTCTCAAGGAAGGTGTAGACACCATCATGGGTCCCTTGACCCAGCACCCCATTGCACTGGAGGCAATCAAGGAGGCTGAGGACAGAACCGGTGTCCATATGATCAAGGTAGACACTCCGATTATCAATATCCAGGATACCGATGAGGCTAGAGATGAAACCCGAAGATTACTGGACGAAGTAGCCGCCACCGGTGCGGAGATTTGCCTACCACACCATTCCTCCGTTGAACAGTTAGTTGACAAGAGCATCAGGAAAATTAGGCGCATCGATGACTACACCAAAATGATCAGGGAAAGAGGCATGATACCTGGACTATCCGCCCATATGCCGGAAATAGTCGTCTATTCCGATGAAAACGACTATGATGTCGAGACCTATATCCAGATTTACAACTCCATGGGGTTCTTAATGCAGCTTGAGGTCGATTGGATTGCCAGGATCATCCACAACGCTAAGAAACCGGTGATGACCATCAAACCCATGGCAGCGGGCCGAATTTCCCCCTTTGCGGCCTTCCCCTTTGTCTGGAACACCATCCGGGACATCGACATGGTCACCGTTGGTACAATGACCCCCCGTGAAGCCGCGGAGGTAATTGAGTACTCTCTGGCAGCCTTGGAGAGACGACCTCCCCAAACCGAGATTCGCGGTACACCCAGTAAGGATAAAGTTACCGACTAACACTAAATTGCTTGGCAGTTCACCTTTGCAGGCAACAGCTACCTAAATAGACAAGCGCACCGCTTCCTTTCCGGCCAATTGGTCGATGGAGAAGACTGGTGCGCTTTCTTGCCAGTATCAGCTATTGCAGGTAAACTCATCTATTTCGTCCATGATCCTACGATAGGTGTCTTGCCACCTATCTTCGGGAACATCCCCGGTAATTCCAATGGTAAGATCTGTTACCTGGGGCAGCTTCCAGCATACCCATTGTCCTCATTTTGGCATCAGCCTATGACCATAGGTGCCAGGTGCTAGCCGGTTAATCTAGATCCCCTTGGCAGGCCAAGCCTTACGAGCCTCACTCAAACTAATTCCTTAATCATGATTAGTTCCAAGGGTTCCCCGGGGAGCACAAACCCGCCGATATCGCGATACCCCAGCTTGCGGTAGAAGTGCTGGCCCTCCTCATCAGCCTGGGTACTGGTCATAACAATCC
>JAAYGB010000057.1 GCA_012727955.1 Bacillota bacterium | reverse complement strand
CTTTGATGTGGCGTCATACCTATTGGAAGAGGCATGTGGGACTTAGTAACTAGATTTGCGTAAGCTCTAGGGCTGTACTCTTAAAAGGATACTCTTGCGGAGAGTACCTTGTTGTATAATGACGACAACAAGCTCTACAAAAGCTTTTCTGGATGGCCAAACCGTAGCTCAGGGGATAGAGCAGCGGTTTCCTAAACCGCGTGCCGCAGGTTCGATTCCTGCCGGGGCCGCCATAGACATATTTAGAACCCTCTGCCTGCACTACCTAGGCAGAGGGTTTTATTTATCCGGATATTCATCAAGCAAGAACGATAGGTGAGTTCATGGGTTAATTGGTCAGGACGGTTTTATAGAACTTCCAGCGGATGTAAGTCTTCTGCTGAGCGATAAGGTAGTCGATAGCCTTCTACCCGAAGATAAACCCATAGGTGCTTACGATTTTATCTACGGAGCAGTATTCTTGATCGGCTGACCCAGTCCTATATCAGCTCTAGCGATACCACTCCTCCGGGATCGGCCTGTCATCTAAGAAGAGATCGGGATTACGCCTTAGAAATGAACTCGTTAGGTCCACCATAGGTACTACATCACAAAGAATGGTTCTAGCATCGCCAAACCTACCAATGCGGGCAATACCCTTGCTGACTAAGGGAGCCTCCAGTTTCCCGTAGTTGCTGGATACATCGGTAATCGGGTTGTAATGTCGATATAGAGGACGGTCTAACAGGGTCCCGGCGGGAGTAAGGATTTTCAAGGGTCGGGGCTCTGCAGTCAACCGATTGGGAATATTGTTCCACTCCTCGACGCCGTGAATAATCGTATTGCGGGTTAAGTCACAGCCGATAAACAGAATCTTGGCCCGCCGATCATATAGTTTCCCCCAACACCCTTGTCGCGGGCAAGGGGTATCCCACTTCTCCTCGCCCGCGACATACTGCTCAGCATCCTTTCCCAGTGCCGCCACGGAATGGGTCGGATGCCAAGAGCGAATTACCCCGGGGCGCTTCCTAAAAAGCTCTGTCAGAATTCCCACACACGAGGGTTCGTTAGCCACATCAAACACGTTATATTCGCTGTTAATCTGCTTCCACGTGTGCGTGGGAAAGACCAGCAACCCATCCTGCATGTAGTCGATAAAGGCATCCAGAACAGTATCGGCTCCGCCTTCCACTGGGCCGATGGCCTTCATCGACGAATGGATGAGAAGTGTGTCTTGGGATTTAATGCCTAACTGACTAATGTGATTGATTAGCTGTTCCTTGGTATACATTGCACCCTCCGCTCCCCTCGCGTCTATTCTCCTAAGAGTGTGGTGACGGCCTGACCTGCTAGTGGCTCAACAGGCTCGAGCCCTGAACTTGTCCCAATACATATCGATTATCCTTCGATGGCTTTTGACAATCTGTCCCTGAAAACCACTTAAGTCAACGAACCTATAGTCAAGGGACTCACTATCGTTGAAATTCAAGATCCCTTTGAAGACACGGGTAGTGTAGGCCACAGTGACAGCGCAAAACTGGTCCCCGTTAGGCAGCTCAACGAAATTATCTTGGTCTGAGAGGATTCCAACGAAGTCCAGTTCCTCGATGGTAAGTCCCGTTTCTTCATAGACCTCACGCCGGGCTGTGTCTTCGATGACCTCACCCAGTTCCATTAGGCCACCGGGTAGCCCCCAGGCTCCGTGGGGATGGTAACGCTGTTGAAGTAGAATACTTTCCGCATCATCGACAATAATGGTTACCGCCCCCACCAAAATTAGCGGCCTCGCCCTACTATAGCTCGCAGCTCCTCAACATAACCCATGGATGATGCTCCTCCTAGCCGGTGATACAGGGTCCGTCGTTGTCAGCAAGAATCGCCCATCCACCCACAAACTACCGGAAGATGATCTCCCCAATGCTACGACACAGAAGAATATCAGTAGTCACATCGGTGGCATCGACAAACTGATCAACGGCACCAATGAACCCTTTCCCTTGGAGCCGTTGGTCACTAATTTGCTCGAGTAGAGCCTCACTAAAGCGATGGGCGTACAAGACCCGGTAGGGCCGGTCAAAGAAACACTTGATATCCGCCTCTATTCTTGGCGTGATACCCAGTTCATTGAACATGTCCACTAGGCTCTGGTATGAAGCGATTAAGTATTCCTCCCTCTCCTGCCAACTGTGGGCCTCTAGGATTTTCAAGAAGTTCTTCGTCAGCCTCGGGCCGCATTCAAGGGTGGAAAAGGCCGTCCCCAACCACTTGCTGTAAGGCGCATATCTGCGCTCCATCAGAAAACAAAGCCGCATCATATCCCAGATCAACCTTGAGGCGATCAGCCTTGAGCCCAACTCGTCGTTCAATTCACCGCAGCGTCCCATGAAGGGCTCCTCTTGGGACAGCCGCATCCACTGAGCCGCCATCCGATACAACCACACATCCTGAGGGTAATAGGCTAGTCTTTCCCGTAGGGATACTAATTGGCCCACGCCATCATGGAAAACTTTGCCACTGGTAAATTCCAGCAGTTTCTGTTCCGGCCAGGATAACCAGTGGGCGATATCAATGTCCTCTTCCGGCTTTATCCCTAAATGGGACTGGACATAGGCCTCGATAGTAGTAATCCTGATGTTGTGGTTGACCTCATCTCCCCCATTGAATTCCATTTGCCTGGTTCCCCCATCGGCTAGGTCCGGCTCCGACCAACCAACGGGATACCCCATAAACTCCTTGGGCAAGCTCCTTCGAAGGCATCGGTCTAGTTCCGCTCCCACGGCTTGGTAGTCAGGCCCTGAGAGAAAGAGCTGCAGCCGAAGACCCCAATCATGATCCCGAGAGCGAGGAGTATCGAAGCCCAGGACATCGGACCCGGGGCCAATTAAGGCCGCCGAATAGTCTAGGGTGGGAAACTGGGAAGCGATGATCTCTCGGACAATCTGGTGATAGAACCTTTCATTTAGCTCTAATCCTGGTACAAACTCGGCATTGATGTCCACTATATCCCTCCTAATATGCAGGCTGTTCCCCGCTGAAGACAACTGTAGCGAGGATCTAGCGCAATGGGTGTATCTCCCCTTTGGCTCGTGAAGACCCTGACCTTCTTGGATTGTAGGAAATAACAAGACAAGATACTCTCAACATGCAAAGGGGAAATATATCCTAAATTATTTCCCGGGAAATGATATTTCCCCAAAGTTCTTGGGAAATATTAGGATGTAACCACAGAATCCTAGTTAGCGGCAGAACAAAAGGCCGCCCGAGATCGTGATGGACGGCCAATAGATTAGTCCTTCGGTTAGCAACAGTACACCTTGACCCTGATT
>JAAYGB010000056.1 GCA_012727955.1 Bacillota bacterium | reverse complement strand
TGCGGCAAGAGTACCCTCCTCAAGAGCCTCTTGGGTGGGCTGCGACCGCCGCTGCGGCATCGAGGCGGTACCGTCAAGTATCGGTGGCGAGGCCGAGAGGTGGATATTCTGCAGGCCTCGCCCCAAGAGCGCAGGGAAATGATGTGGAAGCATATCTCCTACGTGCCCCAAGGGTCCTTGAGTGTCCTCAATCCCGTGCGCCGGATTGGCGATAGCTTCAAGAGTTTTGTTCGTGCCCATCTGGATATCCAGCCCAACGGAGAGTTTACCGACCTGGTGAGGGGGCATCTGGTGAATTTGGGTCTTCCTCCGGATACCCTTACTGCCTATCCCCATCAATTGTCGGGGGGAATGCGGCAGCGGGTGACGATTGCCTTGGCAACGATTCTCAAGCCCCGCATCATCTTCTGTGATGAGCCGACCACGGCCCTGGATGTAGTGGTACAGCGGGGGGTTATCCAACTGCTCCAGGATATCCAACGGGAGGAAAATAACAGCATCGTCATGGTAACCCACGACATGGCGATTCACGCCAATATCTGTGATCGGATCGCGATTATGTATGCGGGACGGATCATTGAGCAGGCCGATGTCCATAGAATCTTTGCCAACCCCCTCCATCCCTATACCCAATATCTCATTGGGTCTCTGCCCCGCATCGGGGATAAGTCCCGTCGGGTTAGTGCGCCGGGTTCGCCGCCGTCGCTGGAAAAACTGCCCTCGGGCTGTGCCTTTCATCCCCGCTGCCCCGAGGTGATGGAGATCTGTCGCCAGCAGTCACCGAGACTGACTGAGGCCTTTGCCGGCCACAGCGCAGCTTGCTTCCTGGTGGGGAAGGAGGATTCAGATGCAGACTCAGGTGCAAACCAATCTCTTGGCAGTTGATAACGTCAGTAAGGTCTTTACCATCGGTGGGGGGTTCCATCGGGCAAGACTGAAGGCGGTAGAGGGGGCCTCCTTTACCCTCCAGGAGGACAGGGCCGAAATATTTACCTTAGCCGGTGAGAGCGGATCGGGCAAGACCACCTTGGCCAAGATGATCCTAGGGTTATTGGAACCCACGGAAGGCCAGGTGCGGTACCAGGGTACTAATGTAGAGGACTTGGCCAAGACAGACCGGCGGAGCAGCTTCAACAAGCGGGTGCAGGCAGTGTTTCAAAATCCCTTTGAGACCTTTAATCCCCTGCGGCCGGTAGATAGTTACCTGAAGGCCACTGCTTGGCATTATGCCGATGCCGCCACTGAAGAAGAGACCAAGCAGGGGATACTTGAGGCCTTGAGCCTGGTGGGAATCTCCCAACCAGATGTCCAGGGCCGCTATCCCCATGAGTTTTCCGGTGGACAGCTCCAGCGTATTTCCATTGCCCGGGCGCTGATCACAAATCCCTCCCTGATTGTGGCCGATGAACCTGTTTCCATGGTCGATGCTTCCTTGAAGATGTCGGTATGCAACCTGTTTCAGGTGCTGAAGGAGGAGCGGGGAGTGAGCGTGATTTACATCACCCATGACCTGGCCACCGCTTACTACGTCAGTGATCGCATCGCGATTATGTTTCGAGGCAATATCGTGGAATTGGGTCCGGTGGGTAAAGTTTTGACGGCCCCCAAACACCCCTACACCAGGATTCTGCGGGATTCGGTACCGGAGCCGGACCCTAACAACAAGTGGCGGGGCCGGATCAAGTTGTCCAGTTTTGAAGAACAGGACTTTCTCAAGCAGGGATGCAAGTTTGCTGGCCGCTGCCCCCAGGTCATGCCCCGCTGCGAAGAACAGGTGCCCCAAGAGGTCACCGTGGATGGTGTGATGGTCAAATGCCATTTGTATCGATAGGGCAGACCACTAACTTTGTTAGTAAAGGAGGATACCGATGCAGGAGCAATTGGATCGCGACGAGCTGATGGAGTCAAGGGATTCTAGTCAACCGGCTTACCTCAATCCAGAACTGCCGATAGAGGAACGGGTAGAGGATTTGGTCAGTCGGATGACCCTTGAGGAAAAGGTATCTCAGACACTAAATGGTGCCAGGGGCATCGAACGCTTGGGGATCCCCAAGTATGACTGGTGGAATGAGTGTCTCCATGGAGTGGCTCGGGCGGGGGTAGCCACGGTGTTTCCCCAGGCCATCGGTATGGCCGCTACCTGGAATGAGGAACTGATCTTTGAGGTGGCCACGGCAATCTCCGACGAAGCCCGGGCAACGCACCATGAATTTGTCCGGCGGGGGATTAGGGATATCTATACCGGGTTGACGATGTGGTCGCCGAATTTCAATATCTTTCGGGATCCCCGCTGGGGACAGGGACAGGA
>JAAYGB010000055.1 GCA_012727955.1 Bacillota bacterium | reverse complement strand
TAAGCAGATATTCTCCAAAATTGGGGGGTCAAACCGCAGGGTCTTGACTGAAGAACATGGAAGGTTTTGGCTTAAGATGTATGACACAGGGACCCAGCGGGGAAGGGACAAGGCCCAGCGGCTTCCCTTTTACCTTGCTGTCACCGGGTAACTGCATGCCAAGGGATTGTTCACTAACCTTAGCTATCCGATTGCAACCACCAGCGGAGAGCTTGCGGCCAAATATGGTCCCCTGCGTTTGGTACTGTTTAATTATGTTCCCGGAAACAATCTTGCCGATGCCTATCCCCTTTCCCCTGGTATCAAGGAACAGATTGCAGAACAACTAGCCAAACTTCACCGAGCCACTGGCGATATTGCCGTGGAGAATCCTATTGTGGAGCAATATGATGTGGAGTTTATTGCCGGGCTGATAGAGTCGGTGGAGCAGGTGGAGCGGACTAGGGGCAGGGAAAATGAGTTCACCCGGCGGCTTTACGATATCATCATCCCAGCCAAAGGGAGAATATATCAGCTGGTGGATCGGATGCTAGAACTTCGGGATGCTGTCTGTCGGCAGGATAGGCAGATGGTACTGTGTCACGGTGATGTATGGGGCGGCAACTTGATTTTGCACCCCGAGGGGGAGCTGTATTTCGTCGATTGGGAGGGAGCGCAGCTCGCGCCGGCAGAGTATGATCTGCTCAACTACCTGGATGATGACCACTGTCAACCCTTCTTGGACAGATATGAAGCCCGGCGGGGGCAGCGGGTACCTTTGAGCAGTGAGGCCTTTGGCTTTTTCCAATACCGCCGGCATTTGCGCAACCTCAGCAACTGGGTCACCAACATCATGTATGACAACACTGCCCCAAAGCAAAGTGAAAATGATCTAGATATGATCGTCAATCACTGTATGGATCGCTGGGAGGCTATCGAACCGAGGATGAGGTTCATTGCCGATGTTCTGAGCCGGCAGTGAGGACTGTAGAGACAGTTTTCTCTAGAGCCCCGATGGGGTGGGGCAAAGTGGAAGAAAGGTCTGCCATGCCATGGCTTGCTCAAAAGGTGTCCATAATCGTGCCACCAGCATCAGCTCCTCATAGCGGCGCGATGCCCTATTGTCCTCCAGATAATTCCACCTGCAAAGAAAAGTGTATCACCTGGAGTAGGCTCTAAGTCAGGGGTTGAATCTGGCAAGTCTGCATTTTCGGTCGGAATCGATACCACTTAAGCTGAGTAGGTACAGTCAAAAGGCCAGGGGGAAGGGACTGATTCGTCCCTTCCCCCTGGCTCTACTGTATTGCAGCGGTTATTCTCGCATCTGATACAGGTCCGTCGATACCTCCTGGAGCAAGGGAGGTAACCGATCAGCAAAGTATATTTGAAGATGGTGCTGAGCTCGGGTACAGACGGTATAAAAGAGCTTGCGCTCTGGCTCCGCATATTGCTCGGCATCAAGGACTAAGACCGAATCAAACTCCAACCCCTTGGCCAGATATGAGGGAATTACAACGATGCCGGGACGCAGTCGATCATCATCATCGGAAATTAAAGTGACGGGAGTGTCCAACAGTTCCTCGGTGAGGAGCAGATGGACTTGGCGGCTATCGTGGGCCGAGCGACAGATTACAGCGATAGACTCGGCACCTGAATCCCTGCGTTCCACTAGATCCTGGGCGATAATCTTCACTTGTTCCCTTCGCTCCGTCGGTACTTTAACCAGTTGGGGCTTGTGGCCTGCCCGGTCAATGGCTTGGATAGCCTCGCCAGTGGGGAGAATTCCCTTTGTGAACTCGATGATATCTTTGGTGGAACGGTAGCTTTTGGACAAGGTGATGTGGGTAATTCCACCAATTCCCAATGTCTGCGCCACCGCGTCGTAGTCGGTGATGCGGGAATAGGGATAAATTGATTGATTGAGATCCCCCAAGAGCGTAATCTTGCATCGTGGGAACAGCTTGCGCATCACCTCATAGTGAAGTAGCGAGTAATCCTGGGCTTCATCAACAATCAGATGCCTAATTTCCCCCAGTTCCCTAACCCCTTCCAGCACGGCCTTTAGATAAAGCAGAGCCATGGCATCACCGTAGGACAGAAAGCCCGACTCTATTCGGGTGAGGGTAAGCTGGAATACCTCTTTCAGTTCTGCCGGCGGCTTTGAGCCGGCAAACTGGGCATAGAGCTCTTCGTCTTTGAAGAGGGCAGTGTAGAACTCTACAATATCCCAGGCGATCCGCTGCCGTGTTGGTCCGAGGGCAGTTTTGAGCTCCTGGCGCAGTTGGGCCACACTTTCTCGAACCAGATCTCTTTCAGACACAAACACCCGGGGCGGATCCGCAGCCAGGGTCCGTCGGATGGCCTCAAATCTTTGTCTTTTCAGCGGCTTGAGCTTGTATACTATCCGTCGCCAGATTTTCTCCAAACGGGCCTTTGCCGGAAGAAAGGAGTAATCGGAGGTATACATCCTGTCTAACTCCGAACCGGAGAAGAGCACCTTCCCGGCAAAAACAACGTCGGCAAAACCCACCCCAGTTTCAGCAAAATGGGCAGCATAGTTTCGCAGCAGGGTAATGAACTCCGACGAGGCCTTATACTCTATTTCCGCCAGGTCTAGGTCATACCGATCCTGATCTTTGTTGGTGATTACCACCTCCATCTGATCGTTGAGGCTTTGCACCTCAAAGGAAGAGCCCAGGGACTCCTCGATGTATTCTTGAAAAGTGGTGTGAAGAACGTTTTCCTCCCCCAGCTCCGGCAAAACCGCGGAGATGTAGTCGGTGAATATCTGGTTGGGGGAGAAGATCAGGATATTATGGGCCCTGAGGCTGTTTCTGTGTTTGTAGAGCAGATAGGCAGCCCGATGCAGGGCGATGGAGGTCTTGCCACTGCCTGCGGCACCCTGGACAACCAGCAGTCTGCTCCTGGCGTCGCGGATGGCGGCATTTTGCTCTCGCTGAATGGTGGCAACGATATTCTTCATTTTGTCATCGGCGCTGCGGCTAAGCACTTGCTGTAATACTTCATCGGCGATGTTAAGGGCACTATCGAACATATACTCCAGCTGTCCCTCTCGAATCCGATACTGACGCTTGAGTAGGATAGTCCCCTCCACAGGGCCGTCGTAACTGTCATAATGAGCCTCGCCCAGTTCGAAATCGTAGAACATGCCAGCAATGGGAGAGCGCCAGTCGTATACCAGGAGCTTGTCGGAAGTATAGTCACCTAAGGTTCCATAACCGATGTAAACGTTAATCAGTTCGTCATCTTCCTTGGCTCGAAAGTCGATGCGAGCAAAATAGGGAGTGGACTGGGCCCGACGGAGAAATTCCAGCCGTCTCTTGGTAGCAAGATAGGTCTGGGTTTTCACGTCCATATCTCGGTTCACCGTAAACAGCTCGATGAGATCCTCCCATTGGCGAATTCTGCGGGGTAGATCTTCCCACATCGAAGTGCGCAGTTCGATGATGTCGGTCTCCTGGCTTTTTGCCTCCTGTTGGCCCCTGACTAGTTCTTGATTGACAAAGTCGATGACTTGCTGGAGATAGAGCTGTTCTTCCTGCCATTCCTGTGGGTTTACACTCATTGACAGTCCCTCCTGAAAACAGTATCTAAAGTGCAATAGCAAATGCAACGGCTAGCCAGAAACCCGTTCTATAAAGCATTTCACAGTTGCGTCCAGCTTCGATAGTTCCTCCTGGAAGAGCTCCAACGG
>JAAYGB010000054.1 GCA_012727955.1 Bacillota bacterium | reverse complement strand
TTTCATTAACAAATTTGCAACCTGAATCATAACTAGATTTTACATTACCCTGTCTTTGGATTTTACAGTGACGGGCTATCATGGTAACTGAAATGATGACGACGACTTAGCCAATCAATAAGGGAGGCTACTGCATTGAAGAAAGCAATCGGAATTGGTCTGCTGGCAGTATTATTGTTGACAGTTACTACATTAGGATGGTCCGGAAGCGGAGGGAATGACCTCTCCAAGGGGATTACCGTTGTCTCTCGGGAAGCGGGCTCCGGTACCCGGGGAGCCTTTGTGGAGCTGCTTGGTATCGAGCAAGACGGTGTTGACCTTACTACCCTCGAGGCAACCATTAGCAACAGCACCTCGGTGGTGATGATGAGTGTTGCTGGCGACGAAGCCGCCATCGGTTACATTTCCCTCGGGTCCCTCAATGATACAGTCAAGGCCGTCTCCATTGACGGTGCTGCTGCCACCATCGAGAACGTCAAGAAGGGCAGCTACAAAATCGCCCGACCCTTTAACATTGCCACCAAGGGCGAGACCAGTGAGCTGGCCAAGGACTTCATCGATTTCATCATGAGTAAGGAAGGTCAAGAAGTAGTTGAAGCCAGCGGTTATATCTCAGTGGCCGGGGAAGAACCTTACCAAGGAACTAAGCCCTCGGGCCGGATTGTAGTTGGCGGTTCCTCCTCGGTGACTCCGGTAATGGAGAAACTGCGGGAGGCCTACCTTGAACTCAATCCCAATGCTGCCATCGAGATTCAACTCAGTGATTCTACTACAGGAATGACTTCAACTATCAACGGCATCATCGATATCGGTATGGCTTCCAGAGCGCTGAAAGAGGCTGAACTAGCCCAATTGGATGCCACGGTAATGGCAATGGACGGAATCGCCGTCATCGTCAACAACGACAACCCGGTGGAGGGGCTGACCAGCCAGCAAGTCAGAGACATCTACCTGGGTGAGATTATCGACTGGAAGGAAATTCTCGACTAATACCGGCACCGCGAGCAAAGGGGTTACCCTAAGTGGTAGCCCTTTGCTGCGCCCAAGTTAAGGAGACATTGTATGGGTAGAAATACAGAGAAGATCATGCAAGGCGTATTTTGGCTGGCCGCCTGTACCTCAATCCTGGCCGTGGCCTTGATCTGCGTCTTTCTGTTTGTCAATGGCCTTCCCGCCATGTGGGATATAGGGATCTTTGACTTTCTCTTCGGTAGAATATGGCGACCCTTAAACAACATCTTTGGGATCTTTCCCATGATCCTCGGCAGTATCTACGTCACTGCCGGGGCAGTGATTCTCGGAGTTCCCATCGGGATTTTGACTGCCCTGTTCATGGCCAACTACTGTCCCCCAAGGTTATACCGTATCCTTAAGCCCATCATCGAGCTTTTGGCAGGCATCCCTTCAGTAGTCTACGGCTTTTTCGGACTAGTGGTTCTGGTCCCTTGGGTGAGGAATACCTTTGGCGGCAACGGAACCAGCATTCTCACGGCCTCGATGCTGCTGGGGATTATGATCCTGCCTACCATCATCGAGGTGTCGGAATCAGCCCTAAGGGCTGTTCCCAAGGCTTACTACGAAGGTGGACTGGCCCTGGGGGCAACCCATGAGCGCACCATCTTTTTTGTCACTTTGCCTGCGGCCAGGTCCGGTATCTTGGCAGCTATCGTCCTTGGTGTTGGACGGGCCATTGGCGAAACGATGGCGGTAATTATGGTTGCGGGAAACCAAGCCCGGATGCCCGCGGGTATCTTGAAGGGGATTAGAACGATGACCGCCAACGTCGTCATCGAAATGGGCTACGCCTATGGCTTGCACCGAGAGGCTCTGATCGCTACGGCGGTACTCCTGTTTGTCTTTATCCTGATTATCAACCTCTCGTTCTCGCTGCTGAAAAGGAGGGCTAGTTAATGGAACCGATTAACACCCAGAGCCTGGCGCAGAAATGGAATTCATACAA
>JAAYGB010000053.1 GCA_012727955.1 Bacillota bacterium | reverse complement strand
TGGTTTGGTTTTGGCAACCATTGGCTAAATAAAAGAGCAGGGATGGGGTCCAAATCCAACGAATTTAAACGATAATAGTTATTGTTAATTTCCAAAAGATTCCTTTTATATCCCAGAAGTGCGGGATTCTTGGTGACTCGCGGCATCTGAGAGTTTGGTGGACTCGACTTTGTGGCGAGTAGTTGGTGTTTAATTTTGTAGTTCATCATTTATGCCTTGGCGCATACACATGGATCAAGGGCAGTACGTCGAAAGGTTTGGGGTGATCGCAGTGAAAACCAAGCGACAGGTCATACACAAATTCAGTCAGATGCCGCTCAAGCACGAAATGAGTCGTTATCTGTTAGAGAGTCTTGCTGAGGATAGTGAACTCCTGGAGAATATCGTTTTTGTCTCCAATCGATCGATGCTACCCAACAGCATGTTAATTGCGGAGATGGGTAGCCATCAAAATGGATTTGAGTTGGAACTGGGTGCCAAGCAATATGAAGAGGTCTCGATCATTAATGGGCGTTTAGTGCGCCATGTCAAGAGAACTCGGCGCCTTCGATCGACGGATCCCCTGGAGGCCCTGGAGGCCCTGGCGGATTTTTCTGGGAAATTATACGTGATGTTTGCCTTTGCTGGGGAAACACCGGATTGGTATGAGGCAGTGGTTGAGCCCAATCCCGCCGAAGCGATAGAGGCGAAGGAACAGGTGGCCTCGGACTTTGAGTCTCTGATTCAAGAGGTAGAGGATGAGCAATTGGATATTGCCCTTTGGTGCATTCTCCTGCGTCATCGGATTGAGGAGGCTTTGGCGAAGCGGGACAGAGAAGACTTTCTCAAAGCAACTCGTCTGTGGAAACAGATGCAGGAGCGCTGCCTTTGGGAGTTTGATTGACGATGATACAACGGAATCGCCAACAGCTCAATGTAAATAAGGGCTGGACGCCAAGCCTGAAGTTTGGTGTCCGGCCCTTATTGTGTTCTGGCGGGTATGTATGGTTCAATGGATAAACCGCTCCAGTTCATCATCGTCGGTGATCGACGCCGACAGCTGCAAATCGGGAGAGTCGTTGAGGAAGGTAAGTGTTAGTTCAGCCCCACAGGATCTGCAGTCTAGTCTTTGGCCTGGGAAGGCGTCGTCGGTAACCGGAATCTCCATTCCACAGCTGGGGCAGGTGTCGAAGGTTCGATCTAAATTCTCCATAGCAGTCTCCTTACATAAATTCTATCTCTTATAGTCTACGGTTTTAGCTTATCCGGGGTTCAGGGCTTTCATGCTCGGAGAAGGGAAGGAAAGGATCAGCTCCCGTGGATATGGAAGTATCAGGCAGTTGTCGGGAATGCTAATGTCGGCAAAACAAGCAAAGGGTGGTTTTATTGACAGGAGAGATAGCAGCGCAAATTGCCCAGGATACAGGGCTGAAAAAGCGGCAAGTACAAAATACCATTGAACTTTTAGATGGGGGCAACACAGTCCCCTTTATTGCTCGATACCGTAAAGAGTTAACCGGCGAGCTCGATGAGGTGCAAATTCGCGATGTGGCCGCTAGGCTGAAGCAACTGCGGAATTTGCAGGAGCGGAAAGCCGACGTGATAAGACTAATCGAGGCCCAGGGTAAATTGACCGATGAACTGCAGGCGGCCATTACCGCGGCCACCACCTTGCAGGCAGTGGAGGATTTGTACCGTCCCTATCGGCAAAAAAGACGTACCCGGGCCACGGTGGCCAGGGAGCGGGGTTTGGAGCCCTTGGCAGAGATTCTCTGGCGGCAGGAACCCCTGGCCCGGCCGCTAATCCAGCTGGCCGCAGATTTTTTGAATCCCGACCAGGAGGTTAATTCACCGGAGGACGCGTTACAGGGTGCCTCCGATATCATCGCGGAAGGCATCAGCGATGATCCGGCTTTGCGGGAACTGGTTCGCCGGTTTACCTGGCGTCACGGCATCCTCCACACCAGGGAGATCCCTCCCTCCAAGGATGCCCCCCAGGATTCAGGGCAGCGGGAGAAATACCGGATGTACTTTGACTATCAAGAACCGGTGCGCACCTTGGTTTCCCATCGCATTTTGGCCATCAATCGGGGAGAGCGGGAGGGCGTCTTAAGGGTAAGTCTCCAGGTTCCCGATCAGATTCTCGAGAAGTTGACAGCGCAAGTGGTAACCAGCTCTGACCCAGAGATCGCGGAATTCTTGCAGCAGGCCTGTATCGATGGCTATCAGCGGTTGTTGGCTCCATCCATTGAGCGGGAAATTCGCAATCAACTGACGGAGTCTGCGGAGGCTCAGGCCATTTCCGTCTTTTCCTTAAACCTGCGGAATTTATTACTGCAGCCGCCGGTAACCGATACCGTGGTCTTGGGTATCGATCCTGCCTTTCGGACGGGATGCAAATTGGCGGTGGTAGATGGCACCGGCAACCTGTTGGAGACGGGAACAATCTATCCCCATGAACCCCAGCATCAGGTGGAGGCAGCCCTTGCAGTCCTATCTCGCTTAGTGGAAAAGTATCAGGTACAGCTAATCGCCATCGGCAATGGAACCGCCTCTCGGGAGACGGAGGGCTTGGTGGCCCGTCTGATCCAGTCGGGACACAGCGGGCTCAGTTACACCATCGTCAATGAGGCCGGGGCCTCGGTCTACTCCGCCTCAGACATTGCTCGGGAGGAATTTCCCGATTTAGATGTGTCCCTGCGGGGAGCAGTGTCCATTGCTCGGCGGATTCAGGATCCTTTGGCGGAGTTGGTGAAAATCGATCCCCGCTCCATCGGAGTCGGTCAGTATCAGCACGATGTTCACCAAGGCCAGTTGGCGGAAAGCTTGAAAGACGTGGTGGAGTCCGCCGTTAACTACGTGGGCGTAGATCTCAATACTGCTTCCGCGGCGCTGCTGCAATATGTGGCCGGAATCTCGCCGACGGTGGCGAAGAATATTGTAGCTTATCGGACAGAGCAGGGAGGCTTCACCACTCGGGAGCAGTTGTTGTCGGTACCCCGTTTGGGTCCCAAGACCTACGAGCAGTGTGCAGGATTCTTGAAAGTAAAATCCGGTCCTCAGCCCCTAGATTACACTGCCGTTCACCCGGAGTCCTATTCCCTGGCGGCCGAGATCCTGCAGGGAATTGGGGCCGATGTCGATGGGGTAAACAACCCCGAGGGATTGAAGAAAATCCGGGTCGCCCTGGGTAAGCTTGATCCCCGGACCGTTGCTGCCCAGCTGGGGGCCGGTGAACCCACGGTGCGGGATATCATCGCCGCCTTGATGAAGCCGGGGCGAGATCCCCGGGAGGCCATGCCGAAGCCGGTTTTCCGCAAGGACGTCCTTTCCTTTGCCGATTTGCGGGAGGGGATGGTGCTGACGGGCACCGTATCTAATGTGGTGGATTTTGGTGCCTTTGTGGATATTGGTGTAGAACGCAATGGTCTGATTCACATTTCCCAACTCAGTGATCAGTACGTACATCATCCTTCGGAAATCGTGGCTGTGGGCGATGTTGTTACCGTTGAGGTTCTGGAGTTAGATCACGAGCGGGAGCGGATAGCCCTGCGCAAGGTGTGAGGAGATTTTCCGATGGTGGAGGTAACGGGATTAACCAAGGGGTTTAGTCGCCTCATCGCGGTGGACAAGGTTAGTTTTGTCGCTCCTGCCGGTGAGGTCTTTGGCCTGTTGGGGGAAAATGGGGCCGGTAAGACCACCACTCTGCGGATGTTGGCCACTCTGCTGATCCCCGACGGGGGAACCGCTACAATCAATGGTTACGATCTGGTGCGGGAACCGGAGCAGGTGCGGAGGCAGTTGGGAGTGCTCTTTAACCCGGGACTCTATGATCGCCTGACTGCCCGGGAGAATATCGCCTATTTTGGCAAATTATACGGGGTCCCGGCCTCGGAGCTGTCGGAGCGAGTCGATGGGCTCTTAACTCGGTTTGGCATCGAGGAGTATGCCCATCGTCGAGCCGGCAGTCTCTCCCGGGGAATGCGGCAAAGGGTAGCCCTGGCCCGAGTGTTGGTTCACGATCCACCGGTTTTGATCCTCGATGAACCCACCACCGCCTTAGATGTTGCCGGGACCCGATTGGTCCATGAGTTTATCAGCGAGGCCCGAGAAAGGGGCAAGACTATTATCCTGTCCAGCCACAACATGGCGGAAGTGGAAAAGCTGTGCCAACGGGTGGCCATCATTCATCGGGGCCGCATTGCCCTGGAGGGGACTTTGCACCAAGTTAAGGCCCAGAGAGACAGCTTGGAGGATATCCTCCTGGGGCTGGGAGGTGACCGAGGGTGAACTGGCGCATTGTGCAGACGGTCTGGCACACGGAATTACTCCATGCCCTCAGGGATCGACGGACCTGGATTGCGATGATCCTCGTACCCTTGCTGTTGGTGCCGCTGTTGACAGTGGTGGCTTCTGTTGGTGGAGAGGCGCCGGGTGCAGTAACCGGGCGAAACTATTCTATCATCGCGGTGTTAGGTGCCGAGGGCAGTCCCAGTCTGATGGAGTTTTTGCATCAGGTCCGGGATCTTCAGGTGACTCCAGGACCCAAGGCAATGGCAGCACTAGAAACCGGCGAGGTGGATGCAGTCCTTGAGATTCCCTCTGGCTTTGATGGAGCCCTGGCCACGGGACAGCGCCCGGTGGTTACCGTGGTGTACGATGACTCACGGCTTAGCTCCCAGCTGGCAGAGGCCAGGGTGCGTCGGGCCTTAGCGGAGTATTCCCAAAGGGCTCTGGTCCACCGGCTGCAGGGGCAGGGGATTGAGCCCAATTTGCTGACCCTTGCCCAGACCCGCAGTCACAGTATCCAGGGACAGGAGCCAGAGCATGCTCTCTTCTTGGTGATGCTGATGCCGATGGTTTTGGGGGTCTGGAGCGTGATGGGGGGAATGTATGCTGCCATCGATGCCGTGGCCGGGGAGAAGGAGCGGGGGACGCTAGCGGCCCTGTTGGCCACACCCTCCCAGCGAATGTCCTTGGTGATGGGCAAGTACCTAGCAGTGGTCGTGACGGCCTTGGTGGCGGCAGGGGCGGCCCTTGTGGGGATGTACTTAGCCCTTTGGTTCACCCTGGGCTCCGACTTTGCCGCCTTGGCCGCGGTCCTGTCTCTGGGGGAGATTTTCTTGATCTTCCTGACTGCCTTGAGCCTGGCGGGCCTCTTTAGTGCCATTGAATTGATGATCAGTGCCTGGGCCCGTTCCTTTCGGGAAGCCCAGACCTATCTGTCGCCGCTGAGCATCTTGGTGGTATTGCCGGGTGTGTTGTTGCAATATGTCGACCCCAGCGGGGTGAGTTCGCTGTGGTATGCCCTTCCCTTGGTCAATGGCCTGCTCACCTTTAAAGCGATTTTACTCAGCAGCGTCCATGGGATTAACTTGGCAGTCACCTTGGTTTCCTCGGCACTGTATATCTTGTTAGCTTTGCGCTGGACCAAGGTTCTCTTTAGTAAGGAGTCGGTAATCTTTCGCCGGTAGTTGGCGGCCAATGGTGGTGTCTGGGCAGGAAATGCTGTGAATTTCGTGGAAGTTTATAGCAGAACATGACTAAATATCCAGGGGGTAATGTAATGGCGTATAGAATTACTGCAATTCCCGGTGACGGCATTGGGCCAGAGATCATGGATGCGGCCATCGCTGCCATCAACGCCACCGGGGTAGACATTGAGTGGGAGATTGTTCAGGCCGGGGCTAAGGCGATAGAAGAGGAAGGCACGCCACTGCCCGAAGCAGTACTGGATTCTATCCGCCGCAACAGAATTGCCCTCAAAGGTCCCATCACTACACCCATTGGGAAGGGATTTCGCAGCGTCAATGTCGCCCTGCGACAGGAGCTAGATCTGTTTGCCTGTGTCCGTCCCGCCAAGATGTATCGGGGGATTCACAGTCGCTTTGAAAATGTTGATCTATGTATAATTCGGGAAAACACCGAGGATCTGTATGCCGGGGTTGAATTTGCTCCAGGCTCCGACGGGGCGAAGCAGATCGTGGCCATGAGCCAGGGGAAAATCAGGGAGGATGCGGCAATTTCCATCAAACCCATTTCCGCCACTGCCACCCGACGCATAGTGGAATATGCCTTTGCCTATGCACAGCGGGTTGGGCGCAAAAAGGTTACCGCGGTGGCCAAGGCCAATATCATGAAGTATACCGATGGGTTGTTCTATGAAATCGCCCGGGAGGTAGCCCAGGAATATGCCGGCAAGGTGGCCTACGATGAGATCCTAATCGATGCCCTGTGTATGCGTCTGGTACAGGATCCCGAAAACTTCGATGTTCTGGTGATGCCTAATCTGTATGGAGATATTGTGTCGGATCTGTGTGCTGGGCTAGTCGGAGGATTGGGTGTTGCCCCCGGCTCCAACGTGGGGGAGAAGTACGCGGTTTTTGAGCCAGTGCATGGTTCCGCACCTCAACTGGCTGGTAAGAATCAGGCTAATCCCACGGCTTTGATTCTTTCGGGGGTCTTGATGCTGCGCCATCTCAATGAATTTGAAGCCGCTCGCAGATTGGAGCAGGCCGTGGCTCGGGTACTGGCTGAGGGACGTAATGTTACCGCAGATCTAAAGCCCGGTAGTTCCCCAGATGAAGCCGTAGGCACCAAGGAGATGGGCGAGGCTATTATCGCGGCCATTCCTCGGTAGATGGGAAGGGACAAACCACAAGAGCACCGGATTTACTCGGCGGTGATTCGCCCAAATTCCGGTGCCTTGTTGTAGGTAAAATCTAGTTCAGGATGCGGACATTGACCACGTCATATCCCGCAGCGGTGAGGGCTTCGACTACGGGCTCGGGTTCCTTGGTGGACAGCCGAATCACAATGTGGCTTTCCTCTTCCGTCGGGAAGAAGGTGGCCATGCTGATGATGTTTACTCCCAGGTCCCTGATAATGCTGCTTAGGGCGGCAATGACACCGGGGCGATCGACAACGGAGACGGTGAGGCGGGTTCCCGCTCTCCGAATGCCCATTAGCTCGACAAAGGCGTCGAAGATGTTGGTTTCGGTAATGATGCCGATCAGGTTGTCATTTTCCAATACCGGCAGTCCACTGACGGCATTATCCCGCATCAGGATGGCTGCTTCTTCAACGGTGGTATCGGGGCTGACGGTGACCACGTCTTTGGTCATCGCGTCCTTGACCCGCAACTGAGATAAAAGATAATTAAGTTCAAATACGCTTAAGGATGTTGCCGGGGATGGGGAGATACGCAGCAGTTCTGATTCAGTCACGATTCCCACCAGACGTCCCTTTCTTACCACTGGCAAGCGGCGGACATTGGTTTCCTGCATCAGCTTCAAGGCGTCGAATACGAGGGTGTCTTCGGTGGTCGTTACGGGGTTGGCGGTCATTCTGTCTCTAACAAACATCAGGGTTTCCTCCTCTAGACCAAATTGGAGCAGTGCCCTCTGGTAGTATGGACTTTCTCTACAGGTGTTTTGTCTCCTGCTAGGTACATACCCGACTCAGGCATCGGGCTAACTTGAATTCTTCAAACCTTCACAAACATATGATATTCTCTTTGTTAGGCAGACTAGCCAAACCGGGGACCGGGGGTGGAGCAATTGCCGATTCCAGGCAGGGTCTTAAAGCCGGCGGGGAGGAAAACCCAGCCGGCAAATGTTGGAAGTGAAGCTCGTAGGATCATTCTTTGGTATCTGATCATCGGCTCACTTTGGATTCTCATCTCCGATCATTTAGTTCTTTTTTTCTTCACCGAAGCGGAGCATATCAAATGGGCCCAATCCTATAAGGGCTGGTTCTATGTCGCTACCACCGCACTGATTTTCTATTTTATCGTTAACAAACGAATCTCACTGTATCGGGACGTGGTGATTCAGCAAACTCGAATGGCCGACGAGATGTACTTATTAGCCTATTATGATAGCATTACTGGACTGCCTAACCGAGCGATGCTGAAGGAGCAATTGCGGGAAGCAATCTCTGCCGGCGGCGAGGACCTCCGGTTCGCCTTTGTAGTCATTGACATCGATGACTTTAAGCACATCAACGATACCAAGGGGCATACCGTTGGGGATACTTTCCTGCGGCAGCTAGCGGAAACCCTGCTTCGGGAAGTCCGGGCTCCCCATCTAGTGGCGAGACTTGAGGCCGATGAGTTTGCGGTTGTCTTGATGGGGATGGAGGATGGGCCGCAGCTGGTGGCGGAATTGGAGCACCTGCGCAGGGAACTGCAGCGAACTTGGCGCTTGAATAACGAGAGCTTTGTTCTCACGGTGAGCATGGGAGTGGCCATCTATCCCCTGCACGGAAGGGATTACCCAACCCTGGTTCAGAATGCCAGTACCGCCATGCACCATGTCAAAGGCAATGGCAAAGATGGGTTTAGTGTCTTTGATCCTGAGATGCGGGCCAAGAGTATCCGCTATCTGGTGATGCAGGAGCAGCTCAATTTAGCCCTTCGCAACGGGGAGTTTACTTTGTATTATCAGCCCCAGATAGACTTGAAAACCGGTTATGTTCGGGGAGTGGAAGCCCTCACCCGGTGGCAGCATCCCGTGAGGGGCAATATCCCCGCGGGGGAGTTCATTCCCTTTGCCGAAGAAACCAATTACATCGGGAATATCGGAGAGTGGGCCATCGCCAGTGCCTTTGCTCAAAAACAGCAGTGGGAGTCCCAGGGTTATAACGACATCAAGATTGCCATCAATGTGTCGGGAAGTAATTTAACGGAAGCCGCCGTGGTGCGCTGTATTCGAGACAATATACGGAAATACCCCGTGGATTATAGCGGCATAGAGATTGAAGTGACGGAAACCACCGTCATCGAAAACATTGAAAGCGCCATTGTTGCTCTGCAGCAGTTAAAGGAGATGGGGATTAGTATCGCCCTCGATGATTTTGGGACCGGTTATTCCTCCTTGACCTACTTGCAGAGACTGCCCATTGATATCGTGAAAATCGATCGGGAGTTCATCTCCCGGGTCAGCAGCGACAGCGAAGAAGCCCACATCCTCAAGACGATTATCCAATTGGCCCACAAACTGGGACTCAAAGTGGTGGCCGAAGGAGTGGAGACCAAGGAGCAATTGGCTCTGCTGCGGAAATACAAATGTGATTACGGCCAGGGGTATTTCTTTGCTCGCCCCATAGCCGCCGGGGATTTGCCCCAGTATTTTGCTAAGAATTTCTATAGTCAACTTCCATCGTAATCCGATTAATTTCTGTTGACGGGTCCTATGAATATGTATATACTAGTGCTTACAAAGGTAAATTCCTGATTTGGGAATCACTGCCTACATATAGTGCAGAGCTCATCAAGAGAGGTGGAGGGACTGGCCCGATGAAACCCGGCAACCGGCGCTGAAGCAGCGCAAGGTGCCAATTCCTGCTGGGAGGACTGGTTACCCAGAGAGATGAGGTTAAGGTATAGTACTGCTTTGTGTGGTGCGTTCTTGATCCTCTTCCTGTCTTCTGGGAAGGGGATTTTGTTTTGTAGGGGGGAGCTAATTGATTCAACTTAAGGGCCTGACTAAGGTCTTTACAGATGGTAAGCACCGGGTGACGGCCTTACAGGACGTAGACCTGGAAATTAGGGCAGGGGAGATCTTCGGGATTATCGGTCTCAGTGGGGCCGGCAAGAGTACCCTAGTCCGTTGTATGAACTTACTGGAGCGGCCCCAGCAGGGTGAGGTTTTCGTCGATGGTGTTAATATGACCGCCCTGTCGAAGCAGGAGCTGCGGGAGGCCCGCAAGCAAATCGGGATGATCTTTCAGCACTTTAATTTACTTAGCTCCCGGACGGTCTACGGCAATGTGGCCTTTGCCTTGGAGATTGCCGGCAAGCCCAAGGCAGAAATCCGTCCCCGGGTCCTGGAGCTGTTGGAGCTGGTGGGGCTGTCGGATAAGGTCGACGCTTATCCGTCGGAGTTAAGCGGCGGGCAGAAACAGCGGGTGGGCATTGCCAGAGCCTTAGCCAACGACCCCAAGGTCCTGCTGTGCGACGAAGCCACTTCTGCCTTAGATCCTGAGACCACCCAATCGGTGCTGAATTTGCTGCAGGATATCAATCGGCGGATGGACTTGACCATCGTGATTATCACCCACGAGATGCAGGTGATCAAAGAAATCTGTGATCGGGTCGCGGTGATCGAATCCGGCCAAATCGTGGAGTTGGGGTCGGTGCTGGACGTATTTACTGCTCCCAAGACCGCGATTGCCAAGCGGTTGATTCGCGGCGTCATTGACTTGAAAATCCCCGAAGAATTGATCAACTCCAAGGGGGTTAACTCCTCGGAAGGTGGCAGCGATGGGCGGATCTTAATCAAGATCTCCTTTATCGGCGCCTCCGCTGGCAAACCGGTGATTTCTACCCTGGTAAAAGAATGCAATGTCACCGCCAACGTCCTCTTTGGTAAGATCGATCACATCAGGGAAACTCCCTTTGGCACTTTGGTGGTGGAGCTTACCGGCGAAGCCGACGACGTACAACGGGCCCTGGTAGTACTTCGGGAGCAGGGTTTGGAATGGGAGGTGCTCAACGGTGCTTAGTCCAATTGTCTGGCAGATGTTGACTCAGTCGCTCAAGGAAACGGTATACATGGTGGGAATATCCGTGGCTTTGGCGGAGTTAATCGGAATTCCCCTGGGAGTGATCTTGGTGATTACCGCCAAGGATGGAATCGCTGAGAATCCCTGGCTCAATCGATTGCTATCGGCGATAGTGAATATTGCTAGATCCATCCCCTTCATTATCCTGTTAGTGGCAATTATTCCCTTTACTAGGATGGTTGTAGGTACCTCCATTGGCACGGCGGCAGCCACCGTCCCCCTCACTGTGGCAGCAATTCCCTTTGTTGCTCGGGTGGTTGAGACCGCTCTCAATGAAGTGGACCCTGGAGTAGTGGAGGCAGCGGCTTCAATGGGAGCCTCTACCTGGCAAGTGATTACCAAAGTGCTCTTGCCGGAAGCCCGCCCTTCCCTGGCAGCAGGGGTAACTCTAACAACGATTAACCTCATTGGTTATTCGGCAATGGCCGGTGCCGTCGGTGGTGGAGGCCTAGGTGACTTGGCAATTCGCTATGGCTACCAGCGCTTTCGCGGGGACATTATGTTTTTGACGGTGCTGGTGTTGGTGTTACTGGTGCAGCTGCTGCAAATGGTGGGGGATATCATCGTAGCTCGGCTCAGTCACAAATGAAGGTGACTGCCTAGATAGTTTCAGCATCTTAGAATCAAAGGAGGACAACAAAGTGAAAACTAGAGTGTTGACAGTTCTCAGTTTGGTCGCATTAGTCTTTGTAGTTGCCATTGGTGCAGTCTCAGCCGCAGAAAGGGTTAGGGTGGGAGCCACTCCGGTACCCCATGCCGAGATCCTGGAGTTCATCAAACCTGCGATGGCTGAGCGGGGCTATGAGCTGGAGGTCGTGGAGTTTACCGACTATGTGCAGCCTAACCTAGCCCTTAATGATGGGGATCTGGATGCTAACTTCTTCCAACACATTCCCTATCTTGAGGATTTTGCTGCTAGCCACCGATTGAATATTACTTACAACGCCAAGATTCATATTGAGCCCATGGGCGCCTATACCAAGCAGCTGCAGAGCATTGATGATCTAAAATCCGGAAGCACCATTGCCATTCCCAACGACGCGGTCAACGGCGGGCGAGCCCTGCTGCTGTTGCAGAGTAAAGGGCTGATCAAGCTGGATCCGGCAGCTGGAATTACCGCTACCGTCTTTGATATTGTCGACAATCCCCTGCGGTTGCGGTTTGTCGAACTGGAGGCTCCTCAGCTTCCTCGGTCCCTGGATGATGTGGCCTTGGCCATTATCAACACCAACTTCGCCCTAGAGGCTAATTTGGTTCCCACAGAGGATGCTCTCTTCATCGAAGATAGTCAATCTCCCTACGTGAACGTAATTGCCGTCCGTCAGGGCGATGACCGTGAGGGAATTCGGGTTCTGGCTGAAGTACTGCAAAGCGATGCTGTGCGCGAGTTCATTCTCAACAACTATGACGGCGCTGTAGTTCCCGCTTTTTAAAACAAAACAGCATGGGATAACTTTTTAGGGATACCGGCGACCTGCCTTTAGACAGGTTGCCGGTATTTTTGGTTTGCCCCGGATGGGTATAGTCTAACGGGTGAAAGTCTCGAACACGTTCTGATAGTGGTAAGTGTATAGCTGAAGGCAAGGGTGTCCTTCGCGAGGAGGAATCTGCATGAAGTCGTAGGCAAAGCTCTGGTCTAACGGACAGAAATCAGCATGCCGGGTAAGGTTGCCAAACAAACTGAAGCCGATAACTATCCGAAGGTATGCTGTGCAAATGTGGCAGATAGGTGGAGCGAAAGACTATACGCCTTAACGGGGAAGGTCAGTATGGACGCTTTGCAAGGCGATGATGATATATTCGCCTCTTAGTAACCTCCATATGAAAGGTGGAGCTGAACATGCAGAAGTCAGTTCGAGTCGTAGTACCGTAGAAACTGGTGAAAGCCAGCGGAGGAAAGGACTCGATGGCGGCAGTTGCTCGGGCGAGGTTGCTTATCTGAAAGTAGGTTGGAAACCGAGGACGAAGGATAAGAACGCTTAGTGACCGAGGATAGACTGTGCAAGACATAAGTTAGGTTTACTGAAGGCGAACCGCCGCTTGCGAGATCTGCATGAGCGGTGGTGTGAGAGGACTGGGGTTAGCCACCCCCTCCTACTCCATTTATCCTTGGAACAAAATGACTATGTACACCTAGTAGATCCTGTGGTATTATCTAGGTGTGTTTGAACTAAATGTTTAGACTAGGTGTTTGTGGTAGGCAAACTTCGCCTCAGTTTGTGAAGTTTGTTGCTACCCCTAGTAAATACTCCTGTCGGGGGTATTCATCACTGGGCGTCAAGGGATGGGAAGAGGGTGGAATGCTGCCGGGTAGTATCGTGTCTTACTAACTTTTTTACATCAGGAAGGGGAGTTTCTAGTGAAGAAAGTTATTTCTATCGCCTTGGTAGTCATGCTGCTGGCTGCTACCAGCGTTGCCTTCGCCGGTGAGAAGTATCGCGATGGTTCCTTTATTGGTTTTATCGGTAATGCCAGAGGCGACATTATTGTCGATATCAAGATTAAGAATGATCGCATCGTCGGCGCTGAGATTCTAAACCCGGTCAAGCCCGAGGGAACCTATAGCTATCAGCTAGGTGTCGATGCCTTTGCGAAGTTCCCCAGCGAAATTATCGCTAAGCAGGGCCCTGCCATGGACCTGATCACCGGTGCTACCGGTAGCGTCAATGATTACAACAAAGCTACCGCTCTGGCCTTGGCCATTGCTTCCGACAGTTACACCGGTAACGTTTTCTACGGTGTAAGCCGTAACTATGCTCACGGTCACACCGTGGCCAGGGTTGTCGTTGACAAGGAAGCCAACCGCATCGTCGATGTTCAGTTGGTTCCTGCCCAGAACACCGGTGCCAATGAGACCCGGGAGGCCAATAAGCCGGCAACTGGCTATCCATGGCCCCAGGCAGTCCAAGCCTATAAGGAAATTCCAGCTAAAATCGTGGCAGAACAGAAGCTAAATGTTGACGTTATTGCCGGTGCTACCCACAGCTGTGAAGCCTACGCTGCTGCCGTGAAGCACGCTCTGCAGCAAGCCGGGATGAATCCCGACAACTTCATTAAGTAAATTGCCAAACTGGCAAGAATAATACTATAGGGGTATTTCCCCCCTCTTTCCCAATTGACTGAAAAGCCTTGGAATGTATTCCGAGGCTTTTTCCCTATCCTGCTCTGGGAAGGAGGTTTTCGCTGTTTGGTCGAAGCTAAAATCGATTCTCATTCATAGGGATTTCAATTCAGAAGCCCTGTTAGGAGGCTCAGGTAATGCGACCGAAAATCGAAATCGGTGTCTTTGGTGGTTCTGGATTCTATGAGTTCTTGGATGATGTTGAGGAACATTGGGTAGATACTCCCTATGGAGCCCCCAGTGACAAAATTGCCGTGGCTACCGTTGCTGGACGGGCGGTAGGCTTCTTACCTCGCCATGGCAAAGATCATCAGTTACCGCCCCACAGAATCAATTACCGGGCCAATCTTTGGGCGATGAAGCATCTTGGTGCGACCCAAGTGATCGGTCCCTGTGCTGCTGGTAGTCTGAAACCAGAGATTAAGCCAGGAGATTTTGTCGTTACCGATCAGTTCGTCAACCGGACCTGGGGAAGGGAAGATACCTTTGTCGAAGGGCCGGTGGTGACCCACCTGACCGCGGCGGAACCCTACTGTCCTCGGCTGCGTCGACTGGCAGTGGAGGAAGCCCAGAAGTTGGGAATTACCGTTCATCCCCAAGGCACCGTGGTAGTGATTCAAGGCCCCCGTTTTTCCACCCGGGCCGAGAGCAAGGAATACAGCAGTCATGGTTGGGACGTAATTAATATGACCCAGTACCCCGAGGGGATCCTGGCCCGAGAACTAGGTCTGTGCTACGTGAATATAGCTTTGGTTACCGATTACGATGCCGAGTTGGAAGGGCATCCTGACATTGCTCCCGTCACCCATGAAGCTGTACTTAAGGTCTTTAGTGAAAACAACGATAAGTTGAAGCGGTTGCTGATGGCGATGATTACCAACATGCCCCAAGAGCGTGATTGTGACTGTTCCACGGCGGCAGGGGCCCTGGTAGATTAGGTGAATCTAATTGAAAACCTTGCTGAGCAGGATCCATGCAGCTATTTATCAGCGGAGGGTAGCCTGGGTATGGTGGGTCCTGACCGCTGCCTATATGGGTTTGATCTTCTATCTGTCGGAGCAGCCGGGATCGGAGATCCACCTCCCGGCTCCCGATTATTTGCTCCACGCCCTTGCCTTTGGCGGTCTCAGTTTCTGTCTCTACTCGGCGCTGCGAAGCAGTGGGGCTAGCTTGTTGGTTGCCCATGGAGTGGCGGTGCTGGGCACACTGTTATATGGTATTAGTGATGAACTGCACCAAATGGTGGTTCCCGGGAGAGTGGCCTCGGTTAGCGATGTGATTGCAGACTTGGTGGGAGCCTTAGTTGTGCAGACAGGGTTGTGGCTCCTGACTCGGGTGGTACCTAAAGAAAAAAGGGGTGGGCCAAAGGAAAGTGACATCCATATCCGCTAAGGACATCTTTGGGGAAACCCTTGATCAACTGTTGGAGACTGCCTTCCGCACCTTGCAGGAGGTTCGGGAACAGGTCTTTTCTCTGGCGGAAAACGCCAGGACCGAGTATGACCAATTGCAGCAGCAAGTGAAAGAGATTAGGGAGCAGGTGTCGGATCACGCTGAGTACATGGCTGCCTTGGAGGAGAAGTGGCAGCGGACCCAAGAGGCATTGACCGATGTGAAGGACCACCCCGGTAAGAATCAAGGGTCGGCCCTCGTCCAGACTTATCAGGATGCCCTTCAACTTCAGGCCTCCCTGGAAGAGGCCAGAAAAATCGGGAGGATGCTGGGGCAGCGGCAAGGGCAACTGGAGCAGGACCTGCAGAATCTGGCGAGTTTGCTGCGCCGGGCAGAACGTACCGTAGGCCAGGTGGGATTGGCTGCAGAGATTTTGACCGGGGGTGGAGATGCTGCCAGTTTGCAGGTCTCGGATCTACGGAAGCGGGTGGAGATTGCTGCCCACGTGACCGAGGCCCAGGAGGCAGAGAGAATGCGCATCGCTCGGGAAATTCACGATGGGCCAGCTCAACTGATGGCTAACATTGTCCTGCGTTCGGAAATCTGCCAGAAACTATTGGAGCGCAATGAAATCTCTCAGGTGCTGGCAGAGTTAGAGGAATTGCGCCAGGCGGTGAAGATATCTCTGCGGGAAGTTCGGCGCATCATCTTTGATCTAAGGCCCATGGCCCTAGACGATCTAGGGTTAGGTCCGGCCCTACGACGATATATCGAGCGATTCAACGACAGTGAACCCGGTATTCAGGCTAACATTACCCTGTCTGGACTGAAGGGGCGGTTGCCTCAAACCCTGGAGATTTCCGTTTTTCGCCTAGTGCAAGAGGCCCTCAACAATGTGCGCAAACATGCCAAGGCTACCGTGGTGCAGGTATCGGTGGAAATAAGTGGAAATGAATTAAAGATCAGGGTCAGTGACAATGGCATCGGATTCGATGTGACCAAGGTAAGGGCTCACCAGCAAAATGGTGACCACTACGGACTGATCTCGATGATCGAGCGGGTAGAGTTGTTAACGGGAACAATCATCATCGACAGTTCGCCGGGATTAGGTACGACGATTAACATCCGGCTCCCTCTCAAAGGGGGGAGGGGACCTATTAGATAATGGTTGTTGGCCCTGGAAGGGTGGTAGTAAGCTGTGATTCGAGTCTTGATTGCAGATGATCATCCATTGCTGCGCAGTGGACTAAAGCAGATTCTCAGCCTAGAGTCAGATATTGAGGTGGTAGGTGAAGCAGGGGATGGTCAGGAGGCAGTGAGCAAAGCGATGCAGCTGCGTCCCGACGTCCTAGTCCTGGACATTAACATGCCGAAAATGAATGGCATTGAGGCCACACGCTGGCTCGCTGACCGATTGCCGGAGACCAAAATCATTGTCTTGACGATCCACGACGACAAGGAGTATCTGCGGGAGGTAATGAGCAACGGTGCTTTGAGCTACCTGCTCAAGGATTCCGAACCCGGTAAAGTCGCCGACGCCATTCGGAAGGCAGCCCAGGGAGAGCCCTATTTGTCTGGAAAACAATTGGACGCCGTTCTAGAGGATTATCGGGATTTGAGTCAGCGCTATGAAGCCCCGCAACGGGTGAAGGAAACCCGGGAGCAATACACCGCGGTGATGGATGGGGGCAAGTTGGGGCTCTTGACGGAACGGGAGTTTGAAATCCTGGAGCGAATCGTCGCCGGTTGCACCAACCGGCAGATTAGCCAAGACCTATATATTAGCGAGAACACGGTCAAAAATCATCTCAGCAGTATCTTTCGGAAACTAGACGTCAATGACCGCACCCAAGCGGCTATCTATGGAATCCGGCATGGAGTAGAGCCAAAGGGGATGGAGAAAGACCCATGGGATAAATAAGGCCAGGTCCCAAACCTTTGTCAAGGTATGGAACACTACTACTGGAGAGCTGATTGGAGATCGGATTAGGTTGGCGGATTCCTTTCTCACTCGTCTAGTGGGTCTGCTGGGGACCTCGCACCTCAATCCCGGCGAAGGTCTTTTGCTCACGGGATGCAACGGTATTCACAGTCTAGGGATGAAATTTGCCTTTGACGTGGTCTTTCTCGCTGCCGACGGGACTGTCCTCCGGAGCGTCAGGAATATCCGTCCCAACCGATTGGGACCGGTGGTCTGGCGGGCCAAATACGCTCTGGAGCTGCCGCTTAATACGGCGCAAGTTGCCGTCGGAGAGCGGCTCGCGTGGGAAGTTGTCAATTGAATTCTTCCAACTTTGGTGCTCGCCATCGGTGTGGCGAGTTTTGTTTTTAGCAAACAGCGCCTACGGCAGGTACCGCAGGGAAGGCGGGGAAGTATTGACACTACCGGTCAAAGGGGGAGGTGTTGGCAATGACGGAAATTCGAGGGATGGTGGAGCGAATCACCTACCGCGATGAAGCTACTCTGTACACCGTAGCCCGATTCCGGGAAGAGGGCAAACCGGGAGTCACCACCGTGGTGGGTAATTTCCCGGCGATTAGTGTCGGCGAGCACCTGGTATTGACCGGAGAGTGGATTAATCACAGAGAGTATGGGCGCCAGTTTCAGGTAAGCCAGGCACAACCCATGGTACCGGTATCCATAGCTGGGATTGAAAAGTATCTTGGGTCCGGGTTGATCAAGGGCATCGGGCCCGTCACGGCCCAGAAGTTGGTCGCCCATTTTGGCGTCGATACCCTTGAGATCATCGATCAGGCCCCGGAGCGGTTGATGGAAGTTGAGGGAATCGGGAAAAAGAAGGCCCAGGCCATTGCCACGGCCTGGCAGGCGCAGCGGGATATTCACGCCATCATGGCCTTTCTGCAAGGATGTGGAGTAAAACCCAGTATCGCGGTCAAGGTGTATCAAAGGTACGGTCCTGACGCGATCAGGATAGTTAAGGCTGATCCCTATCGGCTGGCGTCGGAGGTCTTTGGTATTGGTTTTAAGACCGCAGATGAAATCGCCGCCAGTCAGGGCCTGGCACCCACTGCTCCAGCTAGATTGGCCGCAGGATTGAAGTATGCTTTGACCCAGAGTGCCGGCGAAGGCCACACCTTCTTGCCCCGACAGGAGCTGCTCCAACGGGCCGCCGCGGTTCTCAACGTCCCCGAGGACAGTTTGGATCCAGTTCTGGATGAGCAGATCCAAGGGGGGCAGCTGATTCAGGAATCCTTGGCCGATGCCAAGGAGCAGATGGAGTGTGTTTATCTGCCGGCCTTTTGTGGAGCGGAAAGGATGGCTGCTCAGCGGGTGGTTAAGCTCCTGCGGGATGTCAGGGAGCAGCAACTTCCTCTCATCGGTGATCTTCGCCAGCAAATTCAGGAGGTGGAGGCTCAAACGGGGCTGACGCTGGCCCCGGGACAGCGGCGGGCGGTGGAAGCTGCTTTGCTGGGACAGGTAGTGGTGATCACCGGGGGCCCCGGTACCGGTAAGACCACAATCGTTAAGGTTCTACTGCAAATGCTGGAGCATCAGGGCCAACGGTGCCTGCTCGCGGCTCCCACGGGAAGGGCAGCAAAGCGCCTGAGCGAGGCCACCTCCCGTCCGGCCAAGACCATCCACCGGTTGCTGGAGTTTGGAGTGTCAGAAGGGGGGACGATGGGTTTTCAAAAAAACGAGTCCGATCCCCTAGCCGCCGATGCGGTGATCGTCGATGAGGCCTCGATGTTGGACATCATCCTATTCAATCATCTCTTGAAGGCCCTGCAGCCGGGAACCAAGCTGGTGCTGGTGGGGGATGTGGATCAGTTACCTCCCGTTGGTGCCGGTCAAGTGCTAAAGGATCTGATTAACAGCAATTCTGTGGTTGTGGCCCGATTGACGGAGGTCTATCGCCAAGCTGCGACCAGCCTGATTGTGACCAATGCCCACCGGATTAATCAAGGGGAATATCCCCGGCTCAATCAGTTCGATGGTGACTTTTTTTGGATCGATGCCGAGGATGGGGAAAGGGCAGCCGACACCATTGCGGAGCTGGTCACCACCCGATTGCCCAACTATTACGGATTGGACCCTATGGAGGATATCCAGGTCTTGACTCCCACCCGCCGCAGTGTCATCGGAACGGAAGCGCTGAATCAGCGATTGCAAGGGGTGATCAATCCCTTGGGCCCCGGACAGGCACAACTGCAGTATGGCGAGACGAGTTTTCGTATCAAGGATAAAGTGATGCAGTTAAGAAACGAGTATGAAAAGGGAGTCTTCAACGGTGACGTCGGTACTGTCATCGCCCTATCGGAGGAAGAGGGAGAGCTGACGGTGGCCTTTCCCGATGGCGATGACCTGCGAGAAGTTGTCTACGACCGGGTAGAGCTAGATCAGCTGTCCCTGTCCTATGCCATCTCGGTGCACAAAAGCCAAGGAAGCGAGTACCCAGCGGTGGTGATGCCCATTACCTTTGTGGCACCGACCCTGCGAACCCGCAATCTGCTGTACACGGCAGTGACCCGGGCCAAGGGGCTGGTGGTCTTAGTGGGTTCCCAGCGGGCCCTGCGGTCCTTTATCGGCAACGTTGATGAATCCCGCCGTTACTCCGGCCTTGACCTGAGAATCAAGGCAGCTATGCTAGCAGAGTAAGCCTTCAGCCATGCCCTTCTCACAACTGGTGGGGAGGGAGTCCTGTGTCTCAACTTTATTACCTCTATGTGTCCTTAGATTGCAACGACAGCCTTTTGTGGCATCCGGTGCGGACACCGCTGGTATGGGAGATTTTCCAAGGGATGCTCGCCAGGAAGTCCGGGCACTCACCAAAGCCTCTGATGGTCGCGGGACCGCTGCCGATGTGGGCGGTGTGGAATTTGATGGCCCATTTACAGCAGGCAGGATACCGAAATTCTCGGCGAAGGAGTCACTGGAGGTTGTCCAGGTGGCTGCGCCGAGAGGCCAAGGCGTCCCTGCGAGTCTTGGGCCTGAAGGCCTCGGTGTCTGCGGGATCTTGGCCGGGAAGACTCCCTTCCATCGCGGCTGGGGACTGGGACACCACGGGTGTCCCTACCGGTGAAGACCTTGCGGCTGAGGTGGAAGGATTAGTTAGTCTCCTTTATGGTCGGCGCCTGTTAGAGGATGAAGCCCTCGGCCAGATCCGCCGGCAGGGGATTGATACTTCCTTGCCGGTGCCCTATCTCTTGGAGCTGGCGGGATTGCTGGGATTGGTGAGGCAGGAGCCAGGGGTAATGCTATCCCCTGGGGTACAGTGGCAGTGCAGCCGCTGTGGGTCCACCACGGACTTAGTTGTTAGTCCAGGCCGGTGTCCCACCTGTGGAGCCGTTGGTTGTCGCCGGTGTCGAGCCTGTGTCAACTTGGGCCAGGTCTGTGCCTGTCGACCCCTCTACGACTTTTCCCGGTTGCCTTCGGGGAGGGCAGCGCAGCGGAGCTGGGCTTCGGGGAACGAGGAGAAGGGTGGCAAGGAGCCAGTTCTGGCCTTTACCCTAACGGGACCCCAGGCCGCGGCCTATGACGACTTGGTTAGATTTGTCACCGAGCCTGGAGCCCCAGATAACTGCTTAGTGTGGGCGGTGTGTGGGGCCGGGAAGACCGAGGCCTGTTTTGGCGCGATAGCTGCCACCTTAAGCCAGGGCAAGCGGGTGCTCTTTGCAGTGCCCCGGCGGGAGGTGGTTTTGGAGCTGGTGGACAGAATTCGCCGGGCCTTTCCCCAGCGTCGGGTTTCCCTGCTGGTGGGAGGGCAATCCCAGGTAGGTCCCCTGGGACAGATCGTTGTGGCTACCACCCATCAGACCCTGCGGTTTGCGGCGGTTTTCGATTTGGTGGTTTTAGATGAAGCCGATGCCTTTCCCTATCAAGGTGATCCCATGCTGGCCCGGGCCTTGAGCCGGTGTTTTGCCCCAGGCGCCCAAGGGATAACCATGACAGCCACCCCCAGTGAGTACCACTGGCAGCAGGTGCATCAGGGAAAGTGGGCCATGGTGGTAATCCACCAACGCCATCATGGACAACCCCTACCGGTACCCCAGGTGTGGCTCCAGGGAAATGGGCGGCAAAGTTCGGTGGGTAGTCCCCAGCTGTTTCCCCCGGAATTAGAGGAACGCATTCTGCGCAGGGAACTATCTCCTTTACTGATTTTTGTTCCTACGGTGGTCGCAGGTAAAACCTTGACGCGGTATTTGCAGCAGCGCTGGCCCGACTTGCGGCTGGATCTCGTTCATGCCGGAAAACAAGAAAACCGGAAACTACTGGAAGGACTGCGGAGCGGCCAACTCGATGCTTTGGTTACCACCACCCTTTTGTCCAGGGGGATAACGATTCCAGGGGTGAACGTGATCGTAGCCCAGGCCGATACCGAAACAATCTTTTCCTGTGCCACCCTAGTACAAATTGCCGGCCGAGTGGGGAGAACTCCTGAGCAACCCTCGGGAGAGGTCTGGTTCCTGGCTGCCAAAGAAACTAAAGCCATGACGGCAGCTGCGGCAATGATCCGGGAGGCCAATGCCCGGAGCCAAGGAGCACTCTCATCCTGGGTTCGCTAAACAAGGAGATTACCCAAGCAACACCGAACAAATCCTACAACCATCGGGGTTGTCAATTTCTGGGATTACGCAGGAGTGCTTGATGGAGAAACAAGGGGTTTTCTGCAATCAAAGCGAAGGATTTCCCAGAGAAGGGAAATTGTATCGCCACCGGATGGGCTTTGGCGGCCGATGCCGGCGTCGAGATCCCAACGTCCCCAGGAAATTGGCAAGGTAGAGGGAGAGGCAGAGTTGATCCGCGACCAAGATTTTATGTCGTTAACAGAAGAGGGGGGTAGCGGTTGCGGCTATTTGACAAGATTTTCTATGTGAATCAAAGGATAGAGCTCACCTGGCTGGGAGCCGAAAAACGCCGCTATCTCAGTCGCATTGAGGACATCGGGGCCGACACCGTTACAGTAGCTGCTCCTATGCAGCAAGGTAATTTGGTCTATACTCCAGTGGGAACGAGAATCACAGGGTACATTCTCAGTGAGGGCAGTCGCTACAGTTTTACAGGGAAACTGCTGCGAACCAGCATTGGCAAAATTCCCTACTGGGAATTGGAGAAACCCAGGGAATTGATACCCGTCAACCTTCGGGAGTTTTTCCGACTGGAGGTAAACCTGCCGGTCCAAATCGCTCCCGTGGAGTCCGCGGAGGTGGAAGAGGAGTGGCTCGATGCCACCGTTGTGGATCTAAGTGGTAGCGGAATGTTGTTGGCCATCGATGCCAATCTCTGGAATTCCGTGCCTGCTTTGGCCATCGCTTTGCCGCTGTCCGGTAAGCATTTGTTGCGATTGACGGGAAGGGTAGTGCGCACGGAACTGACCGGCAATTTCTCCGGAGGAATTGCCCGGGGCGCCGTTGCCTTCGAGGATATCAGCACACAGGAACAGGACCTCATCGTCGGATTCTTGTTCGAGGAGCAGAGAAAACGCAGAGCTCGCGGGTTAGTATGATCAGCAAGGACAGAGAAGGGGCAAAGGGTGCCTATCTCTGTCCTGTATTCTTTTCTGTTGATTAGGATAGCTGCGCCATGCGGGCAAAGGAGTCCCTGAGGACTGGGTACAATGCACGATATTCCCGGTAGTAAGCTTCATAGACGGCCACGGCCTCTGGATTGGGAGTAATGATTGCGGTAGTGGTGATGGACGCCTCCGCTGCCTCAGCCACAGAAGCATGGACCCCGGCGGCGACGCCGGCCAGTAACGCGGCACCGAAGGCAGGCCCTTCGTCCACGTTGAGGGTGGCGATCTTCACGTTCATCACGTCGGCCTGAATTTGGCTCCACAGTCTGCTCTTGGCCCCTCCGCCGATGGCCCGAATTTCGTCGACGGTGGTCCCCAGCTCCTTAATAATCTCTAGAGAATCCCGCAGCGCAAAGACAACGCCTTCCAAAATGGCCCTAACGATATGGCCCTTGGTATGTCTGGGGCTTAGTCCACACAGCACGCCTCTGGCATTGGCGTCTCCGTGGGGTGTTCTTTCTCCCGTTAAGTAGGGAAGGAACAGGAGGCCCTCAGCGCCGGGAGGGATGTCTTCGGCCTGGGCCGTTAACAGGTCATAGGCATCATAGCCCGACAATGCCTCCACTTGTTTTTCCAGGTGACCGAGGTTGTCCCGAAACCATTTGAGGGATAGCCCCGCGGACAAGCTGACTCCCATGTTGTACCACCGGTGGGCAATTCCATGGTTGAAGGTATGAACCTTGGCTTCAGGATCGGGATTGGGATTGTCGGTCTGCACCAGGACTACTCCCGATGTACCGATACTAGAGAGAGCTCTTCCTGTTTTGACAATGCCGGCTCCCACGGCACCACAGGCGTTATCCGCGCCCCCGCCGGCTACGGCGATGCCCGCGGGTAGGCCTGTGCGGGCGGCTACTTCTTGGGTCAGATAGCCACAGCAATCGCCGGATTCCTTGACCTCCGGTAGAATGTTTGGATCAATATTTAGGCGGGATAGGACTGCCTCCGACCAGCGACGGTTGGCAACGTCGAAAAGCAAAGTGCCCGCGGCATCGGAGACCTCTGTGTAGATCTCTCCCGTTAACCGCATCCGTACGTAGTCCTTGGGCAGCATTAGCCACCGAACCCTGGCGTAATTCTCCGGTTCCTCTTCCCGCAGCCAGATAACTTTGGGCGCGGTAAAACCTTCCAAGGCCTTGTTGGCGGTGTGGCTAATCAGCTGGGCTTGGCCCACCTCTTGGGTAATCCACCGACACTGGCGGGCAGTGCGCCCATCATTCCACAAAATGGCTGGTCGGATTACCTGTCTGTTCCCGTCGAGGAACACCGAACTGTGCATCTGCCCCGAAAGGCCGATTCCTTTGATTTCGCTAGCTCTACTTCCCAGTTGGCCGGCGACATCCTGTAAAGTCTCTAGCGTCGCTTGCCACCAGTCCTCGGGATCTTGCTCAGTCCAACCAGGCTTGGGCTGACTGAGGGGATATTCGCGAAAGGAGCGGGCGCAAATCTGGCCCGATTCGTCAACGGCAATCGTCTTGACTCCTCCTGTCCCAACGTCGATCCCAACTAACAGTGCCATAAGCAACCCTCCTCTTGCATGTTTCTTCCGGATCGCGGCGGTTCTTCCTGCTTAAGTGTAGTCTGGGCAGGAAGGAAAAGAATCTGTTGGGAAAGATCAAGGAGGAGAAAATCGCCAAGGAGGTGTCGGACCCTTTGGTCCAATTCCTATGATTTATACAGTAACCCTTAATCCCGCAGTGGATCGTACTCTGTTATTGCCATCCCTTCGTCCCGGAGAGCTAAACCGAGTCCGGCAACGGATCGATAACGCCAGTGGCAAGGGAATTAACGTATCTTTGACCTTAAGAGAACTGGGAGCCGAGACCACCGCCCTGGGTTTCCTTGGCGGAGACTCCGGCCGGTGGATCAAGGCGGTGCTGGCCGCCAAGGGGATTGGTGGAGCCTGGGTCGAGGTTCAGGAAGAGACCCGGATGAACATCAAGGTGAGGGATCTGCAGTCAGGCGAAACCACGGAATTGAACGAACCCGGTCCCCAGATTACCTCCGACGAATGGGCCCAGTTGGTGGAGTTGCTGCAATCCCTGGGCACCTCATCAGTAGAGAAAAAGCAGCGGGACATCATTGTGTTCGCCGGCAATCCGCCCCGGGGGCTGCCTAAGGATGTCTACGTCCAGCTAATTTCCCTGATGAAGGAGCGGGGTTGGTACACGGTACTAGATACCAGCGGAGACTACTTGGCAGAGGGTATCAAGGCGGCTCCCGACGTGATTAAACCTAATTTGGAAGAGTTAAGCGATCTAGTGGGTCACAGGTTAGAGACCCTGGAAGAGGTGGAAGGGGCAGCCCGCGAGATCCTGAATGAGGGTGTTTCCTTGGTGGTAGTATCCCTGGGGTCCCAGGGTGCGCTGTATTGTCAAGCCACGGAAAGTCTTCTCGCCCGACCGCCCGCGGTGACGGTGCGGTCCACCGTAGGTTGTGGCGATGCGTTGGTTGCTGGCACCGTGTATGGGATCTGGCAAGGCTATTCCCTGGCCGATGTGGCCCGGTGGGGAACTGCCTGCGGCAGCGCTACGGCCACCACCGAGGGGACGGAACCCGGCAGTCGAGATCTAATCGAAGAGCTGCTTCCTCAGGTTGAAATCGAGGGCGCTAACTAGGTCCTTTGAACTAGGTCTTTGGTCAAGTTTGAAGGATTTGACCAGTTTGCAGGGAATAGTCATTGCGATCAGAAGTATAGGGCGAACCCAACGTACTCCTACCTCGAGGGAAGGAGGGCTGCCCCATGTTTGTTCTTCGGTTTGAGCGCAGAGATATTTCCCGACACTTGCTTCGTTTCTTGGAAGCGGAAAACGCAGGTCATGTTAGCGCCGTGGAGTTCGAAGTGGCCAAGGAGCTAAAGGGGATGCCCGCCGGAGTCAAATTGCTGCGATTCGATGACCAGATGATGTTCGTAACGGGACCGGGCGAGGACTTGATTCGCATGTTCCCCATGGCCCACGTGATTAAGGTAAGGATAGAGACCGCTCCGGCCGATCAGTTGCAGTGAACCTGCCACACTCCAGCCATCGCCGAAGGGCACAGAATGTGTCTCTGGCAGAGGTGGGAGGGTGGTTGTTATTCTGTCTCCATGGCAGAGATGGTTGACGGCACTCAGGCAGTGGTGGGATGAGCTTCGGCTTCCCCAGGATCGCTGCTTGGTTTGTGGAAAAGCTTTACCCCCGTTGGTGACAGTGTTCCTTTGCCGCAAGTGCTTTCTCCAGATACCCTTAGTAGGCACCAGTTATTGCCATCGGTGCGGACGCCCGGTGCAAGAGCGACGACTGTGTTATCATTGTCAAGGGGCTTGGCCGCGCTATTATGCTCAAGTTCGCGCCCTGTGCCTTTACGATGATCCAGTCCGAGACTGGTTGCATGCCATGAGGTATTTGGGGCAGTGGGAATTGGCCTATGCTTTAGGAGAGCTCATGGCTCTGCGACTAGCTGACCACCAATTCCCTGTAGACTGTGTGATCCCTGTCCCTTTATATCCTCAGCGCTTGCGGCAGCGGGGGTATAATCAAGCTGAACTCTTGGCAGAACGCATAGCCGTCGGTAATTGGTTGCCGCTGTATTCCCAGGTGGTGGGGAGAATCCGGGATACGAGACCCCAAGCAGGATTAAGTGGTGGTCAACGGCGAAACAATGTCAAGCAGGCCTTTGCAGTGTTTGAACCGACCCTGATTCGTGGTAAGACTATACTGCTTGTCGATGACATTTATACTACAGGAGCTACGATTAATGAACTTGCTCGGGTATTGTTGCGGTCAGGGGCCAGTAAGGTCTATGGTTACTGCCTGGCGGTGGATGCCAATGACCACGACTTGGAGGTAGGAGACACATGAGTCTACGGAATTGTAATCGCTGTGGCGTCGTCTTTAGCTCGAGGGGTTCGCGGATCTGTCCCCGCTGTTTACAACGGGAGCAAGAGGAATTTGAAATAGTGCGGGATTACATCCGGAAAAATCCCGGAGCTACGGTGGCTGAGACCAGCATTGCCACCGAGGTACCGGTGGAACAAATCAATCAATTTGTGCGGGAAGGTCGGCTGATTTTGTCTCGACCGGAATTGCAGTGCCAGTCCTGCGGTGACTTGATTGCCAGTGGAAGGTTCTGTACCAAGTGTCTTGCTGCCATGAGAAGAGACTTGGGCCGGTCTCAACCCCAATTCCAATCCCAAGGGAAATCCGAACCGACGGTAGGGAAAGGAGATCCCCCGTCGAAGCGGGAGCGCTTCCACAGCAAGGCTGCCATCATTCGTAGGCAGGATCGATGATTACTTATCCCGAAGCCAGGAGGTTGGTTTCGGGGTTTTTTCTTTTATGCTAAAGACTGATCCAGAAGGTGACGATACTACTAATAGGTCGAGCAACAAGCTTTGATGAGGTGACTTCGATGAAGGTTGTGCCAGGACAGGTTTCCCGGATTGCCAAGCTGTATCACAAGAGACAAATCGAGTACGGAGGAAAACCGGGACAAGTTTCCTTGGGCAAAGATTCCGTGGACTTGTCCACCGAAGGGAAACGGATTCAGGCTCTGAAACAGCATATTTCGCAGTTGCCGACAGTGAGAGAAGAGAAGGTAGCCCAGTTGAAGGCAAGGATTCAGGCGGGAACCTACCAGGTATCGGCGGAGAAAGTGGCGGAAAAGATGGTCGAGGAATTCCTTGCCGCTAAGAGAGGAAATTGAGTATTCGGGAGCGATCGTGACCCCATGGAATATAATCGGCATTTAGCAACAACAAAGGACAGCCAGGTGTATACCACACTGGCTGATATTTTATCCCAACAAGTTGAGGTATTAGCAGACCTAGTGCAACTGGGGCAGGCCAAAACCGAAGCCCTTACTCAGGACGATCCCGTTACCCTGGAGAGGATTGCCCTGCAGGAGGCAGCTAAGGCCCAAGAGCTAGAAGGAATCGAAGAGCAAAGGCATCGACTGATTACCGCCTTGGAGCAGCAGGCGGCGGACTTAACAGGGCAACGGATTGAGCTGACCTTGGGGGATTTTATCTCCCTGGCTCCGGCGCCCTGGAATGAGAGGCTAGAGGAGTTGCAAACACAACTTACTACTCTAGTTACCGAGATAAAAGAGACCATGGAGTTCAACCATCGGCTGTTGCTTCATTCCTTGGCCTTGGTCAACTTCTCCCTAGAAGTTCTCACCGGGGGAGAGGAAGAGGCTGCCACCTACGGAAAGCCGGGAGAGGGCAAGGGAGTTCAGAAGACTGCAGCCCGTGTACTTGATGCCAAGGCCTAGGCCGAAGGGGGCTCATCACCGGCTGGTTTAAGCCAGCGGGCAGGGCCATGGGAAGAAGGAGTGGGGATTTGACATGAGATCGACCTTTTCAGGAATCTACGTTGGGTTAAGCGGAATGAGAGCCCAACAGGCGGGTTTGGATATTACCGGACATAACATCGCCAATGCCAATACCCCGGGATATTCCCGGCAAAGGGTAGTGCTGACACCGAATAATCCCTATACCGTTCCGGGACTGAATCGGCCAATTTCGCCGGGGCAAATTGGCACGGGAGTGCAAGTAGGCGCGATCCAGCGGGTGCGGGATCAGTTCGTAGAAACCCAGCTGAGAACGGAAAACGCCACCACCGGCCAATGGCAAACGATTCAGGCGGGCTTGGAAAAGCTGGAGATGATTTTCAACGAGCCATCGGAGAGCGGGATCAGTATGGCTTTAGATGAGTTCTTCCAGGCACTGCAGACCTTGAGCCAACGCCCCGATGATGCCTCGGCTCGCGCAGTGGTCAGACAAAGTGCTGCGCTGTTGACGGATTCCTTCAACCACGTAGCCCGGCAGACCCGTGAGTACCAGCAGGAGCTCAACGCGGAGCTGGCGGTAAAGATCGGCACCGTTAACCAATTGGCCGAACAAATTGCCGATCTGAACCAGCGAATTGTGGCCATTTCGGTTACCGGGGACAATCCCAACGACCTATTGGATCAACGGGACCAGTTGATTTTCGAGCTAAGTCAGCTCACTAACATCAGCGTCCGGGAACAGCCCAACGCTTCCATTACCATCAGCATCGGCGGCAGCACCCTAGTAGACTATGCGACGGTTCGTCGCCTAGAGGTGATTCCCGCTACCGAGCAAGGGGAGATGCCTCAGCTGCGGTGGGAAGGTCAGGGAGAGGTTACACCGCAAATTACCGATGGAGCCATCAAGGGCCTTCTGGAACTGCGGGACCACTATATCCCCAAATATAAGGAACACCTGGATAACTTCGCTAAAGCCCTAGCCCATGAGATTAACGAGGTTCACAACAAGGGATATGGCTTAGGCGACACCTATGGGATTGAGGGCCGAAAACCTATCGACTTCTTTGTCATTGACGAAGACGATCCCCGGGGTGCCGCGGAGGTAATTACTCTATCCAAGGACATTCTTGATAGTCTCGATGCCATTGCCGCTGCCAGTGCTCCCACGGTGGGAGGCACCGATCCCGACAGTGGTCCGGGAGATAACCAAAATCTTTTGGAGATCATCAACTTGCAGCATACTGCCAACATTTCCTCGGACTTCTACGCTGGGATTATGGGAGAATAGGGAGCCGATACCCAGCAGGCCATTCGGATCTCCGATAACCAAAGGGTGTTGATGGAGCACCTGGAGAATCAAAAGGAAGCGGTCTCCGGCGTGTCCCTGGATGAGGAAATCGCTCACATGATTCAGTATCAGCATGCTTACAGTGCTGCGGCGAGACTAGTAACCGCGGTGGATGAAATCTTAGATGTGATTATCAATCGGATGGGATTAATAGGCAGGTGAATTTAGGTGCGAATTACCAATAAAATGCTGGTGAACCATTCCCTGAGCAACCTACAGGGGAATCTCAGGCGGTTAAGCAGAACCAATGAGCAGCTGGCCTCGGGGAAGAAGATCCTGCGGCCCTCCGATGATCCCGTAGGAATTACCAACGTCCTCAAGTACACTGCCAACCGGAGGGAAATTGAGCAGCATCTATCCAATGTGGATCGGGGAATCGGATACTTAGAGACCGCAGACTCGGCATTGGCAGAACTGGGAGAAGTGCTCCAGCGGGGTCGGGAATTAGCGGTGCAGGGTAGTAACGGGGCTTTGGACGAAAGGGCCCGGGCGGCCATCGCCGATGAGGTTCAACAGCTTCTCGACCACGTCATCCAGATCGGCAACAGCACCTTTGCCGATGAGTATATGTTCGGTTATGCCAAAACCGATACGGCGCCCTTCCAGTTGGATAAGGATGGTAATATTCTCTTTCTGGAAAGAGAACTGATCAGTGTCGACGGCGTAATTGATGACACCTACCTAGGCAAACTTGCCTCGGTCCAGGGTTCTGGCATTGAGATTGGGGTAGGGATTACCTTGGACTTTCGTATCGGCGGTGATGATGCCTTTACCACTGCCATGAGTGCCTTGCTCCAGTTGAACCACGCGTTGACCAACGCAGATGGTGACGTCAATGCCACCCTTTCACAATTTGATGTGGCCATCGACGATGCCCTGCGCAGTCGCTCGGAGGCCGGAGCCAAAGTTAAGCGGTTGGAAGTAACGGCCACCAGGCTAAAGGATTTGGAGCTCAGCACTCGAACTTTACTGTCTAAGGTTCAGGATATTGATGTAGCCGAGACTATCATGAATCTGAAGATGGAAGAAAATGCCTACTACTTAGCATTGAGCTCGGGGGCAAGGATTATCCAACCGACTTTGATGGACTTTCTCCGTTAGTCTGAAGTTGTTTTAGCCACTACTTGTCAAACTTGCGGGCAGGGGAGGGAGACTGCTGTGGTACGACTGGAGATATCTCAGACTTGGGGACGGCTGGCCCTACAGCAGCATCCGGCACAGCTAGAGATTCGTACCTCGCTCCCTCAAGTGGCGGTGCGGCAGGAGCCAGCACAGCTGAGGGTAAGCTCCGAAGCTGTGCAAGTGGAGATTGACCTGACCAAGGCCCACGCCGACATGGGCTTGAAAACCCCGGAGCTTTTTCAAGGGGAGCAAGCCGACGTCGGGTGGATCAAAAGCACCGAGGGAATCGCCCGTTGGGCCAGGAATGGAGATCGGATGGCCCAAAGCCTTGGTACAGGAGCCAACATCTTGGCTGAAATGGGAAAGGAAGCCATGGCTCCAGCCCCTGAAGTCAATGTTGATGCGGTGCCCAAGCATCCTCCGGAAATTTCCTTTTCCGGCGACATCTGGGTAGACTTCACCGATCCGCAGCTGGAAGTTACTGCCTCTACCCAGGCACCTCAGATTACCTACACTCCGGGAACCGTACAATTGGAAGTCGACCCCAGACCAGAGATTGAGATTGAGGTCGTGGGGCGATTCATAGATATCATCATCTGAGGAGGTGAAAGAATGGAAATTACCACCACCAGGTTTGGAAACCTTGAAGTTGACCCCAGCGATATCATCACCTTCGAACGGGGCATACTAGGCTTTGAACACCTGCGGGATTACATCCTCCTGAACTTCGATGGCAAGAGTCCCTTTAGCTACTTACAGAGTGCAGAGGATCCCGATTTGGCCTTTGTGGTCCTTGACCCCACGGCAGTTTGGCCGGATTACCGGGTGAAGTTGGCCCAGGAGGAAGTGGCGGACCTGGGGATTGAGTCTGACGCGGAGGCAGCGGTTCTGGCCATTGTCACCGTACCGTCGGAGGTCAGGTTGATGACCGCTAACCTGCAGGGGCCGTTGGTAATCAACCCCAAGACCAGGAAGGGAAAACAAGTAGTGTTAACCGGTGATGAGTATACTACTCGGCATCGAGTATTTCCACCCAAGGAAGACACCCGCTCGGCATAATACTTTATCCGACGGAAAAAGTCCAAGGAGGGACTTTCTATGTTAGTTTTGACCAGGAAGGTCGATGAAAGCATTATTATTGGCGATGATGTAAAGATTATCGTGGTTGAGGTGCGGGGCGACCAAGTCAAGATTGGAATAGATGCTCCCCGATCAATCACAGTTCACCGCGAAGAGGTATACCGAGAGATTCAAGCAGAAAATCGGCGAGCTGCCCTGGCCCAGCGGGAGTTGGACATTAAGCAGCTGGATGAACTGTTACCGGGAAGATCCCCTTCCGGGGAACAGGAACAGTGATATAGTTCTATCTTGCTATTATTTGCCACTACCGCGGTGCGGTAGTTTTTTATTTAGGATTTACAGGGACTGTCCGGCGTGATGGAGTCATACTAGGTCGAAGGGGTAACGGGAGGGGAGCAATTTGCAGGGCCAAAACCTTCTCAAAGTCTACGGATTTGGTCAATTTCGCGTTGAAATCGGAAACCGGGTACTCTCCGAACAGGACTGGACATCGAAAAAGGCACTGGACATGTTCAAGTATTTGCTGCTTTACCCTGGGCATGCCGTGGCCGATGATACCCTAATCGAGATACTGTGGCCGGAAATCGATGAGGAAAAGGGCAAAAGGCGTCTATACGATACCGTCTATCGCTTGAGAAGCATCATCGACGTCCCCGGTGCCGATACCTACATCGTCAAAGGGGTTACCCGATACAGCCTAAATCCCCAAAAACAGTACTGGTTTGACTGGAGAGAGTTTGAAGAGCATTATCATCGGGTGTTCAAGTTCAGAACCTGGGAATCTCCCGAGGAAGAGCGTTCCTTGTTGGAAAGGGGTATTGAGCCTTATCGTGGGCCCTTACTACCCAGCGACATTTATCAAGATTGGACGGAAACCCATCGGCAAACCTATCGAGACATGTTCCTGGACATGCTCCTGCGGTTGGCTGGGATACTGCAGCAGCAGGGAGAGTCAGCCAGGGCCCTGACACAGCTCAAGAGGGGGATTGGCGAGGATCGCTTCCGTGAGGATTTCTACATACTGGGACTGGAGATCCTTGCAGCGCAAAATAACCTGAGTGAGGCCATTCATCTTTATCGCCACTATGAGAAGGTAATGGAGGATGAGCTGGGGATTCCACCGTCGGTTCGGGTTAGACAGATCGTTGAGGATCTCGATGATCAAGGTGGAGACTTAAGGGATTTGCTGAGTTCGGCACAGATTGAAGCAGGGGCTATGGTGTGCCGCTATGAGGTATTCCGCAGTATTTGTGAAGTAGAGATTCGTCGCTTGTCCCGGCAGGAAGGAAAGTCCATATTATTGACGGTGAAAATGGCCCAACCTTTGGCCTCTCAAGATATGGAGACACTGGTAGATAACCTCAGGCAGGAACTGAGGCGGGGGGATGTCATCACCCACAGAAGACTGGATACCCTCTACGTCCTGCTCTATGGAACATCCCTGGACCAACGCCGCGCTATTGCCCGGCGGATTCAACGCTGGCTCTCTCCCAAGGTGATTGGCACCATTGCAACTCTGCAGTGGCAGGAGATTACCGCTGCTGGCGTAGCTCTGCCATAACGCCCACCAATCTATGGGGTACATAGGGTTCCTCCAAATAGGCAAGCTCCTCATCGGTTAGTTTCAGATCCAGGGCCTTGACGGCACCCTCAATATGATGCACCTTGGTGACTCCCACCACCGGAGACGTGGTTTTTGTCAACAGCCAAGCCAGAGCTACTTCCGTCATGGAAACGCCGTGCCTTTCAGCTAGCTCTGCTACCCGGCTGATGATTACCGCGTCCTGTTCTGCCGTGGCGTCATACTTAGACCTTGCGTAGGAGTCCTCCTCAAACCGCTTGGAGGTCTCACCGGGATGCTTAGACAGCCGCCCACCGGCCAATGGGCTGTAGGGAGTCATTGCAATATTGTCCTCCTCACAGAGAAGGGCCATTTCCCGTTCCTCTTCCCGGAAAATGAGATTGTAGTGTCCCTGCACCGCCACGAATTTCGGAAAGCCCTCCCTTTCCGCTAGAGCATTTGCCTTTGCCAGCTGATAGGCATAGCAATTAGAGATGCCGATATAACGCGCTTTTCCGGATTTAACTGCGTTGTTTAAGCCCTCCATAATCTCATACAGGGGAGTGTGAAAGTCCCACATGTGATAGATATATAAATCTACGTAATCCATACCGAGGTTTTCTAGACTTCGGTTAAGCATAGTTTCAATATGTTTCTGTCCACCGATTCCCGCTGCGATTTGCTCCCGGCTGCGGGGTGGGAATTTGGTGGCCACAACGACCTCATCCCTCCGGGCAAAATCTCGCAACGCCCTACCAAGATACTGCTCACTGGTACCCCCCTGGTACACAATCGCGGTATCAAAGAAATTCACACCTAGATCAAGCCCACGCTTAATGATTTCCCGGCTTTCCTCTTCTCCCAGCGTCCAGCTGTGTTGACCTGCTGCTGGGCTGCCAAAGCCCATACATCCCATGCAGATACGGGAAACGATCAAATCGGAATTACCTAACCTCCTGTATTCCATGAAAAGCCTCCTAATTTAGGTTTTGCCAAATGGGCAGTGTAGGAACGAGTTTAGTCAGAATCATCTAACCTATCTTATCCTTCTGGAATCTTTCTGGATACTATTGGGTCTTTCCTTGTAGTGGTCCCAGTAGTACTGGCCATTCATATTTTCATTTCCGGTGAAATTCCAGGAAGAAGAAGGCAAAATCGAGATTTAAACGAGATGCGGATCATACAATGGGTGTGAATTTGCTAAGCAGACTAGCTGGATGCGGATAGACCTATTTTCGGGACGGGTGAAACCGATGGGGTGAGGCATTTCCCAGGGAGGACAAGCAATGTGCGCATGGGCTACATGAAATTAATAGCTCTAGCGGCAATCTGGTGCCTAATCGGAACAGTCGCGGCGGCAGCCGGTGGACCAATCTCCCCCTTGGGAGAAGGAGGCGGCGAGCTGCAGTGGGCTTACCGGGACGAGCGATTGGGTATCGATTTGGAAGTCACTTCCGGGGGCGACGAAGTAATCCTCACTTTTCTCCGCCTCGGTGATGGCAGCTACAATTTCAAGTATCGCTTGGAGGAGATAACTTCCTCTTCCCCTACTTCGCTGTTGCTGGCCGCAGTGAGGGGAGCTCCCTTTCGGGAGTTTTCCCTGGGACAGGACTTCCATATCCAACTCAACAACGGTCAACCCCAAAGGCAACAGGTTCGATTTCGACTGGAATCCACCCCGGGAGAGACGGCAAGGGAATACCAATTCCTCCTGCGCCTGTCCCACCAAAACATGGAAAAGGGACTACCGGAGATTCGCCTTTGGCTGGGAACTCCGAAGGTCAGTCAAATCCAGGTAACTCCTACCCAGGTGGCCTTTAGCGCGGACGGAGGACCGGGAGTATATCCCCTAGCTCAGGCGGTTCAGGTGGAGGTAACCACCAACTACACCGGTTGGCACCTAAAAGTGACCGGAGAGCCCTTGGTGTACCAGGGACCGGAAAGCTCTCCGTCGGGTAAAGCTCCAAGTATCCCCCGAGATCGGTTATTACTGGCTGTGGGAGAGCATCAGGAGCCTCAACCCATTGGCGATGAGGGATTGTATCTGATTAGAAATTCCAAGAAAAACAACGCGTCGATAACGGTCTATTTGTACCTTAAGTCGGTACTAACGGACCCGGCAGGGAGGTATGAACAGGGTCGCATCAACTTTTCCCTCGTTGACCCTGGACAATAGTTGACTTACATATGGCATGGCAAAACAGGGAGGGCAATAAGCAATGAGAAAATTGATTGGTTTGATCTTAGCGCTGGCAATGGTATTGTCGATTGGAGGTACTGGCTTGGCTGAGCAGCCAACTGACCCGAAAACTGCAACTATCGAAGTTACAGCTGGGGTTGGACAATACGCAGCGGTTAAGCCAGAGCCTAACAAGGGTCTTGCATTCACCTTTATCGGTAAAGAAGGTGAAGAGCAGTCTGACAAAGTCTCCTTTACCGTAGAAACCAATCATTCCATTGATCTGACTGTCAGCGCCGAACCCTTGCGAAAGATCGACAATTACACCTCTACCGAAAAGGGCCCCTACATTCCAGTAAGATATCTTATCACGCGGACAAGTGTCGATGATATCTGGGCTATGGAGCTCAACACTGATGAGGACAGAGACACAAGAACCAGCGAAGCCGCACAAGATTGGTCCGACGGAAAAGTAGATTATACAATTTCGGCAATGGCTAAATTACGCGAGATTTCTGACCAACCTGCGGGTAATTACAATGCCCAGGTGATCATTACAGTGGCTGCCAGCAACGCCATCACCCAGTAGCGGCGCTGAAGGAACCAAGGGAGCGATGGTGAAAACAGCAATATACTGCGACAACTACGCGGCTTTTTCAAGCCGCGCTTTTGTTAGTAATCCGAGGTTGCAGCAATGGGAACCGGAGTGATGGCAGTGAGATCAGCTAAGTATCGGTGCGGGCTAATCCTTTCGGTGTTTTTCGTACTTGTTCTTTGTGAGGTAGCTCTTGGTGTCGGTGTGCAGCCCCTTGCCGTGGATTTCGATCTGCGACCGGGGCAATCTGCTCGTTTTACTTTGAGGTTGACTCCAACGGGTGAAGAAGAGTTGATTCATCTCAGCATCTATCGGCCAGTGCAGCTGCCCACCGGGAGCTTTGCCTTCGAACAGGGGGACCCTGAATCCTTTCCTGCCAGTCGGTGGGTCAAGCTTCCTTCTCAGCCTCTGCGGGTTGCCGGTAACCAGCCCAGCGAGATAGAGGTGCAGGTTAGTGTGCCCTTTGGTGTCTCTGGAAGTCACGTTCTCATCATCATGGTGGAACCGCAACCCGTTGGCGGGTTGCCGCCTGGGGGATTGCGGATTCGGTACGCCGTTCGAGTGGTGATTCGAGTGCCGGGACCAGCGGATCTTCCTCGAGCCAATCTGGACTTTCTCAGACTGGAGCAGGATGAGGCCGGTGATCCCGTGTTTGTCGCGCAGGTGAGTAACCCATCGAGTCAAGACTATCCCGCCACCGTTGAGTTGACCATTCGGGACGAAAATCATCGACTCGTTGAAAGATTGGCTCTGCGTACCCTGGTGGGGCATCAAAACAATGAGGATGCAACTCGGATCTATCCCGGTGCTAAGGTTCTTTATACCGGAAGTCCCCGCCGGCCACTGGCCCCTGGTACATACCATTTGCGGGCCCTGTTGCAGTATGCGGAGCGGGGACAGGGAGTCATCAACCAATCGATCAACATCCAATATGATGACTCCGATCTATCTCAACAGGCCGTTGCGGGACAGTATATTACCTTGGATCGAGAGGCAATCGAAGCTAGACTTAGGCCAAGGCAGCGGCAAATGGAACCCCTCACCATTACTAACCTGAGTCCACGGCCCTTGTATGCCCAGGTAAAGCTTGAATCACTGCCAGAGGGAGGTCCCTTGTCGGTGGCGGACTTTGTGACGGTCTACGGTCCCGAACTGCTACCACTGCGCTCGACCCATCCCAATCGAATAGTGTTGTCCATCCAGATTCCTCCCAATGCTGTCTTTGGGCACTATCGGGGTGTGGCAAAAGTAATTGTCTATACCGACCAGACCTTAACGGAAGTCTTAGAGGAACAGAGGATACCAATTGAGGTTTTCGTTGGGCATGAGACAGCAAACTAGTTTGTTCCAAAAGCTCTACATGAGCCTGCCAAGAAGATGGAGGGTAGGCAAGGAGAATTGATGGTGAAACAACTGCGAGTTCTGTACAATTCGATTTTCTGGATTTTCTTCTTAGTCCTTGGGGTAACAGCGGTGATGGTCGCCGGAGCCTCCTGGGCCCAGGAGCCGATGACCTCCCCCTTGGTCAGTGTGATGTTCTATGAGATGGACTTGCGGGAGGCCTTCAATGAGCTGGCACTGCAGACGGGTATCAATATCCTAGTCGATGAGACTGTTCAGGGGTTTGTCACCTTGACCGTCGACCAGGTTCCACTAGAGACTGTTATTCAGATGTTGTGTCTGCCGGGAGGGTATGCCTATCGCAACTACGGCAACTTCTACCTGGTTGGTCTTCCCGATCCCTATAATCGGGCCTTTTCCAGTCTAGTGGACACCAGGGTTATCTCGCTAAAACACATTTCCGCGGCTACTGCCCGGGAGCTGCTTCCCGCCTATGCCGATCAATACCTCAGCTTTTCCCGGGAGGAATCGCTGCTGTTGGTGACTGCTCCCCCGGACATAGCCCAGCGGATCACCGCCCTTATTGACAAGATCGATCGGCCCCGTCCCGTCACCCAATACCGGATTCGAGCTCTGATCACCGAGGTGGCCACCGCTACCTTGCAGCAGTGGGGGATCAACTCCCTTGAGGTAACTGGTTCTAAGGATGAGGGGCTGTGGGACCGGATCTGGTCAACATCGCTGCAGCTTCAAAGCGGTTTGGTAGGATTGGAATACAGAGATCCCTTTGAGCGGATTGTTGCCCTCTTTTCTGCTTTGGAGGAGAAAAATGAAGCGGCCATCCACGCCGATCCCACCCTCATAGTTGCTGAGGGTAAGCAAGCCTCTCTATTCAGTGGCGAGACCAGATTAGTCACCAGGCAAACCGACGATGGAACCCATCGCTATCAAAGCGTTGAGGCCGGGGTCAGGTTGACGGTTACCCCTACAGCCCTGGAAGGGGGAGTGATTCTCCTGGAGATTGCCCCGGAGATCAGCCACATTTCGGAAGTGAAGGATGATCCAACGGTGTATCAGAACCAGGTGCAAACAACCCTGAAGGTCACCGACGGTGAGGTGGTAGCCCTGTCGGGATTGACGGTGGAAAACACCATGACCAAGGACGCCAAGGTTCCCATCCTAGGGAGCCTTCCAGTGATCCGGTGGCTTCTTAAGTCCACGGCAAATTCTTCCAGTGATCGGGAGCTGTTGGTGTTTATCAGTGCCGAGGAGCTTAAGTAGCCTATGGGATATTGGCGGTTGTGGACGATTCTCTTGTTGGTTGGACTCTTAGGGGTGGGTCCAGGTTGGGTCGAGGCCTCGGAAGTATCTATGCAGCGCGAAGGTCTCAACCACCAGACCGCGGTGTATCGGGTGCCAGGAGGCAAGTTTGCCTGGGTCTTGGCTCAAGTGGCGGAATATCCCGTGGAAGTCTCATGGGACCACGGGTCAGGGCTGATCCTGGTGACGGGGCCCGGACCGCTGCTGGAGCAAATTGATGCCCTAGTCGCCGGGGAGATGGATCCCAGGGCTGTGGCCGTTGTTCGCTTTACCCTCGAATTTCTTCGCGTCGATGAGAGAGATTATCGTCGGCTTAGCCTTCCCCTTCCTCTGCCGGTGGAGGTGGGTTCCGCCGTCATCTTGAAAGTTCCTGAAGAGCTAGTAGAAGGTTTTGAAACTGGAACCACCACCCATTCCGCTTGGATGTCCACGGTGGTTGGCACGCCGGTATCCATCAATCACCGGCAATTGGGCCTAGGTCGAAGGGAGGGAGAGGGGGAACTGGGCATCACCCTCACACCGACCCAGGTTACCCTAGATGGCCTATTGACCTCAATGAAGCTGGTGGCTCGGGATCTCTCCGGCCAGAAAGCCAGCCTGATCACTGAAGTCAAGCTGCCTCTGGGACAACCCACGGCGGTGGCCCTGTTAGATCTTGCCTCCTTGCGTGCTCAGGATGGGCTAACCTCCCGACAAGGTGATAACTCAAGGGAGGTTTTTCTCTGCTATCTCACCGCTGAGATGCATCCTGTTCAATCCCAGGGCAGACCATCGGTCCCTTCCGATGTGAGGCTTGCCGGTGATCTCCAAGGGTTACAGGCTCTTTTGCAGGAGCCTGCATCGTCTCCTTCTCGGGAGCTGGCAGCGGTAGAGATGGGCTTTGACACCGGCGATGGCGCTAAGGCTTGGTCTCTAACCGCTTTCTTAGGAGACAACAACCAACTGCGGATTTCCCACCGGACAAGGGGATTGTCCCAGGTGCAATTGCATACTGGGCTGCAGGATCAATTGCAGCTCACTGCTGGCGTAACCCGCAGGGAGGAAACCGCTTGGTGGTTGGGCCTTACCGATCGCACCGAAGTCGCAGAAAGCGTCTATCTGGTGGCGACCTGGTTGCCCCTTTGGTATCGGGATTCCTCGATGGAGTTTGATGGCAGCCGCTGGAGTGCCGGAGTTGAGCTGCAGGGCCAAGCCCTCAGCCTGGGATACACAGTGGACAGGCTTTCTTCCGACCATCCCCTTCATGTTGTGGTTGCTCGTCTGCAGGTTTGGCCCACAATGGACATCTATTCCCGCTGGTATCAGCGTCCTGGTCAGGAAGATGCCTGGAACTGGCAGCTAGGCCTTCGCTTCTTCCTTAGCAGCCCTGGGGCAGGACAATGACCCCCCAATGTGAAAAACTATATAGCTCCAGGGTTCACTCCGGCTGTGTCCCCAGAGTGGTGGAGGTGCCTTAATGACTCGGTGGACGGTGGCGGTGTTGCACTGTGGGTTGTGGTTGGCAGTTCGGTGGCGGTATGGGATGACACCGGCGGCAGCCATCTATGCCCTGTTGCTGTCGTGGCTGGTGGTATTGTCGCTGGAGGATCTGCGCACCGGTCTGCTGCCCAATCGCCTCACCCTCTCGGGAACGGTGGTGGGACTGGCCTGCCGCTGGTGGCTGACAGCCTCTTTCTGGAGTGGACTGGGAGGCTGGAGTTTGGCGGTTACCATCATGGGGACCTTGGCGGCAGTGTCTCGGGGCGGCATCGGTTGGGGCGATGTCAAGCTGATGGGCCTCATCGGAGCCTTCCTAGGCTGGCGCCAGACGCTGACGGCCTTGCTCTTGGGGACCTTGCTGGGAGGTCTGGCGGGGGGTTGGTTGTTGGTAACCAAGCGAAAGCAGCGGCGGGACACCATTCCCTATGGGCCCTTCTTGGCGGCAGGAGCAATCCTAGTGGTGCTGGGAGATTTCGGGCTAGATTTTGGCCTTCCCTGGCCGTAGCCAAGGAAAAGCCGGGTCCGGTGTGTAAGTAGAGGATGTTGGTGGAGACAACCCACCGATTGTGATTCAGTGAAAATATGGGGAGGATATCAGAGTTGACCAGTGACTTGCGCAGGGACAGGAAGATCAAGCTAATCTACGCCGTTACCATCTTATATTGGTGCTCAATTTACATGTACGCTCCGATTCTCGGCCCCTATGTGGAACATCTGGGGGGTTCACTGAAAATGGTGGGCCTAGTGGTGGGATCCTATGGCTTTACCCAGATGCTGCTGCGAATTCCCCTGGGGATCTATTCCGACCGGTTGCGACGGCGTAAAATTTTTGTCAGTATCGGTGTGGCCCTGGGAGTGATCAGCTCCGTGGGTATGGGCCTGGTTAACAATCCCTGGTTGGTCCTGGTTTGTCGTTCCTTAGCGGGAGCCGCGGCGGCCACCTGGGTAGCCTTTACGGTGTTGTATTCCAGCTACTTTTCGCCGGAGGAGGCTCCAAGGGCGATGGGGGTAATCACCTTCTATTCCTCCATCGGGCAAATGGTGGCCACCACCTTTGGTGGATTTGCCGCGGATTATTTGGGATGGACCGCTCCCTTTGTCATCGGTGGTTTGGTAGGTATGGTGGGTCTGGTTCTCAGTGCCGGAATTCGGGAAAATCGGGAGGCCCAATCTCAGCCCATCGAGGTTAAGGAGCTTCTGCAAGTTGGCAGCGATAGAATACTGTTAAGCGCAGCCTTCTTAGCGATTTTGGTACAGGTGCTGAATTTCTCTACTTTGCACGGCTTTACACCCGTTTATGCCATGGGAATTGGGGCGTCGAAGAGCCAGCTGAGCATTTTGTCTTTGGTGCAGCTGTTGCCGGCGGCGATTACCTCCCTCAAAAGCGGAGACTGGGCCCAGCGGTTTGGCACCCAGCGGGTGGTGGCGGCAGGATTTTTGCTGGTATCGGTTTTCACGCTGATGATTCCCTTCTGCCAGACGGTAACGGGTCTGTTTGTAACCCAGGCATTGGCAGGCTTCGGGAGAGGTGTGATTTTCCCGCTCCTGATGGGCCTCAGCATTCGCTATATTGATAATTCGAAGCGGGCCACCGCCATGGGCTTTTTCCAGTCAATCTATTCCCTAGGGATGTTTGGAGGTCCCGTTCTAGTTGGGGCCATCGGTGATAGTCTGGGACTGACCGGCGGGTTTGTCACCGTGGGCATCATCGGCCTCGTTGCGGCGGGATTGACCCTGTACCTGCTTCGGGCCCAGCGGTTTGCCCATCACCCCTCCGTGGGAGCCTAGTTAGCCTCGATTTTGGTTCAAGGAAACCCTCCTTCTTGCCGATGGTAGTAACAGAGTCTTGGTGAGAACTGTTCAGTTCGCAAAGATACTGAGGCGTCGGCAACGGGAGGGCTGCGCCGGACAAAGCGAGGGATGACTTACATGGAGGTTACTAGAGTTGGAGTTGAGCCATTAGCTCGCATGACATCAGTTTCACCGATTAGCGAACGCAGTAAGACGATGGCTGCCTCGGAAAAACGGGCAGAAGAGGTCAACGGGGAGAATTTGGAGCATCCAGAGTATTATCTAGATCTGGACAAGGTGCGGGAAGTCATTAAAAGACTCAACGAGACCGCGGATACCTTCCACAAGCGGCTGAGTTTTGAACTGGATCATGAGATGGAGCAACTCCTGGTGAAAGTCATTGATACCAGAACCCAAGAGGTGATCCGACAGATTCCGCCGGAGGCGGCTTTGGAGGTATCCCGGAGGATTGATCAGTTAATCGGATTGTTTATCGATGAGAGAGCCTAATGTTTGTTTGGTGTAAACAGGGGCTAAGGAGTGCAGATAGATGAAACCCAATCCCTATCAAGCGTATCGGCAGACTCAAATCACGACAGCTTCGGGTCTAGAGCTGATCATTCTGCTCTACAACGGCGCGATTACCTTCCTGAAGCAAGCTCGAGTTGCGTTAGAGGAGAAGCAGGTGGAGCCTGCTCATCGTGCCTTGATTAAGGCCCAGGACATCATTACCGAGTTGAGTCTCTCCCTGAATCGGGAGGCCGGTGGGGAAATTGCCGATAGTCTGGGGCAGTTGTATGACTACATGGATCAGCGGTTGGTGCAGGCTAATATCCAGAAGGAAGTAGAGCCTGTCGATGAAGTGATTGGAATGTTAGAGGAGTTGCGGGATACCTGGGAGGCCTTGGGCAAGGACCCGCAGAGTCGGACTGCCCCGGCAATCGAGGGACTAAACATAGCCAAATAGGTATTGACGGGATGCCCCCGCTGCAAGAGATATCGCAGCGGGTCTTTTTCATCCTATGGCATGGGGATAGGAGGTCATTGCTGTTGTCGGTGTTAACGTCACTAGTAGGCGGATTGATCGTGTCTTGCCAGGCCCTGGAGCATGAGCCCTTGCATGGTCCCTGGCTGATGGCTGGAATGGCTTGGGCCGCCAAGATCGGTGGGGCAGCAGGAATCCGGGCCAATGGAGCCCAGGATATTGCCGTTATTAAGGAGACCACACAGCTGCCGGTGATTGGGATTGAAAAGCAGGAGGATGCTCAGGGCAGGCTGTGCATTACTCCCGACTTTGCCGCCGCCCGTCGGGTGGCTCAGGCGGGAGCCGATATCGTGGCCGTTGATTGCCGGCACAATCGGCCCTTTGGTGAGGACCTGGCCCAGCTGATCCCCCGGATCAAGGAGGAGCTGGACCTTCTGGTGATGGCCGATATCGCCACCGTCGACGAAGGAAAAGACGCTGAAGAGTTGGGTGTGGACCTGGTGGCCACCACCTTCGCCTTCAAAGAAGGGAGCTATGGTTCTGAGCCAGACTTTCCCTTGATTGAGCAATTGACGAAGTCTTTGTCGGTGCCGGTGATTGCTGAGGGAGGATTTTGGACACCGGAGCAGGTGGTCACAGCCCTGGATCTGGGGGTATTGGCCGTTGTCGTTGGCACTGCAATTACCCGGCCCCAGGATATCACTCGCCGATTTGTCCAGGCGATGAAGTCCCGGGGTTGATCAAGAGCAAGGGCAATGTGGACAGGAGAGAACTGGTAACAGGATCGAGAAAACGGCTGAGGCGACGGAGGAAGGGCTCCGTCGCCTCAGCTTTTCAGCCGGTTCACCAGACCGATAGGATTATTTCATCATCTCAGGCGTCTACTTGTAGCGTCCGTACTGGTCCACCGCGTAGAGCATCGTCTTGATATTCCGAAGGCTGGTTCCTTCAGATACGCTGCCGGCGGTGGCAATCACCAGACCGCCATCGGCTCCCACCTTATCGATATCGGAGCGAACCGCGGCGATAATCTCCTCTTCAGACCCGTTACGCAACAGCATCGGTGGAATCTGTCCGAAGATAACAGCCCTGGGCATTGCCGCCCGAATATCCCGGGCATCGATATTGGGCCCAAGATTCACCTCATTTACTCCTAGGCGATTGAGGGTGGGCATATGATGGGCCATATCACTGTCAGAGTGATGGTGGCGACGGTGCTCCGGTTCTGGAGCAAATTCCCTGAAGGCGGCGGCCAACATCGGTGCTCCCCAACGGTCATATTGCTCAGGGGAGACCAGACAGCAGTTGTCGTCAGTAATCCAATAGCCGGTGTCGGGAACGCCGGTTTCTTCCCGCAACAGCCTAATGTACTCCACTAACTTCTCCGTTAGTAGCTTGAAGAAATCATCCATCACTTCTGGATAGTCCATGGTAAAGGTGAGGAAGGGCATGGTTCCCAGGATGGATGTAGCCATGGTAATGGGACCACGGTTGCCGGCACCCAGGCGGAGGGGGGATCCGGCCCGCTCTTCATACTCCTGGGCACTCTGGGCCCAGCCCTCAGGGAAGACAAAGTCCTTCAAATTAAGTTTCTTTACCCGCTCTAACAGGGCCTTGACATCATCGATGTCTTTGACGTCAGACTCCAGCCAAGGGGTTCCCCCTTCAGTGAGCTCCTGGCGACTCTCAAAGACCTCCTCCAGCCGTTTTACACTCTTGCGGGGAATAACTTCGGGAAAGTGACGATAACCTAATTCTGCTTCAATGCGATCGTTACAGAGTTTGTGGATTTCCTCGCGGTAGTCCAGATCCTTGAAGTAGCGGACGGTGGAGGGAATCTGCATTTCGCCAAAGAGCCAATGGTCATCCATTGACAGACTCACCGGTACCATAGGTTTGTCGGTGGAAAAGGGCCTTTGCAGACTCTCGGCATTGTCCCGCCAAAACTTGCTCCAATCTAGTTTGTATTCCATGACAACCCAACCTTTTATCGAAATATCCCAAAATAGGCTGAATAATTGGTTCGCCTAGAATCCCTTGTTTCCTGTTATTCTGTGAGCTTTTCCCTGGGAGGAGGTTGAACTAACGGCAGCGTGGAATGAATCTTAGCGAAGATGGATTTACAACTAAAGGAAAAGGTGAAGTCATATGGCTAAGATGTCGGTAACGGCCCGGGAGCATCGGGTACAGCCTCCGCGGTGGGTTCGCAATCTCTTTACAGTGGGAGCTTGTTACGACCTGTGGATTGTGGGCCTGGTGATTAATACCCTCGGCCCCTTAATTCCCTTTTTCGTCAGGGATTTCTCGTTGACCCCGTCGGCGGTTGCTGTAATCTTCACGGCGCGGGGTCTGGGTTACTTGGTATCCGTTATTGCCGGTGGGTTGATTACCGATCTCTATGGTCGTAAGGTGGTGGTGGTCAGCGGTGGTTTCTTCATTGCCGCGACTTTGTTCCTATCGATCTGGGTGCCCTCATGGAACTGGATCCTGGTGCTGGCGACCATTACCGGGGTGGGCCAGGGACTAATCGATGGTGTTGCCAACGTAATCATGACGGATATGCATCGGAAAAATCCCGGGCGGGCCTTGAACTTCTTACATGTGTGGTATGGGGTGGGAGCCTTCGTTGGTCCGTTGATGGCCGGGTGGGTGCTCAACTCCGGGGGTAGTTGGTCCCAGGTTTTTGGCATAGTAGGGGTAGCGGCTCTGGGGTTGGTGGCCATATTCTTGCCCTTCCCCTATCCCAGGGAGTATTATCTGGGCGCCGAGCCTGATCCGTCGGAGGAGTCAGGGCAAGGTCAGTCGCAAGCCTCTCTACAGCAGGCCTTGCTGCAGTTTATCAACCACCCGACCTTTCTCCTGGTGGCGTCGATTATGTTCTTGCACAACGGGATCTCGGGGACTGTTTCCGGATGGGCTAACAGCTATCTCGGTGAAATCTTTGCCTTCTCCACGATGGAAGCCTCACTGACGGTGTCCATGTTCAGTGCCGGAATCTTGGTGGGTCGGCTGTTGATGGGTGTGATGGTGGAACAATTGGGCTATGGTCGTACCCTGTTGTTTGGATCCCTGGGTTCCTTTGTCTCCATTCTAGTCGCGGTCCTAGCTCCCACGGGATGGCTCTCCGCGGTGGGATTCACCAGTACGGGGTTCTTCCTGGCCAGTATATTCCCCACGGGATTGGCCGTTGCCGGCACTCTTTTCCCCGGGAACATGGGGGCAGTTAGTGGTCTCTTAGTTGGCGCCGGTGCCCTGGGTAGCATGTTGGTCCCGGGACTGATTGGAGTATTAGTTGATTTAATCGGCATGCGCCCGGCCATGGCCAGCAGCGGCCTGCTGTTGGCGGGGATGGCTGCGGCGGGAATTGCCGTTTATAAGACCCTGAAAAGGTAACAAATTAACTAAAGCTAGTAGATACCTCGGAGGTGCTAGCGTTGTATCCATTACTGTTTGAACCGATATACAAAGAAAAGATCTGGGGCGGCGACGCCCTGGAAGCTTTGTTTGACCGCAAGCTTCCCTCCCGAAGGGTAGGGGAGAGTTGGGAGATTGCCGCCCATTCCCATGGGCAATCGGTGGTGAGCAACGGCCCCTTGGCTGGGACAAAATTGGCGGATCTGATTCAGAACCGCCGCCGAGAGATCATGGGGGATACTCCCCTGGGTGACGATGGGCAATTCCCGCTGTTGGTGAAATTGCTGGACTGCAACGATTGGCTGTCCGTTCAGGTTCACCCCGATGATGACTATGCCCGCCAATATGCCCAGGGTGAACTGGGCAAAACCGAGACTTGGATCGTACTGGCCACCCAGCCGGGAGCCAAGATCGTCTACGGGACAAAGCCCGGCACCACCCGGGAACAGTTCGCCGAGGCCATCGCCAAGGGCACGGTGGAGGAGCTCCTGCAGCTGGTGGAAGTTCAGGTGGGTGAAGTCTACTCTGTGCCTGCCGGCACCTTACACGCCCTGGGCAGGGGAGTGGTGGTGGCGGAGATTCAGCAGAACTCCGACACGGTGTATCGGGTGTATGATTGGAATCGCTTGGGGGATGATGGCCAACCTCGCGAGCTCCACGTGAAGCAGGCCCTGGAGGTAATCGATTTCCAGCAGGTGGTACCGGCACCGGAGGAAAGGGTCAAGGGCGACAGCGCCCTGATCGAGACTACTTCCCAGTATCAACGCTCTCTGCTGGATGCCAATGATAAGTACGTCATCGAAGGAATCGAGTTGAAGGGTCAGTGGCGGGTGGAGCCGGAGAATCGGATGGAGATCTTTGTCCTCATCGATGGCCAGTGCACCATGTCCGGCGGTGGGGAAGAGGTGAAATTGCGCTCGGGAACCAGTGTCCTAGTCCCCGCAGCCGTCAAGGATCTGACCATCGAGGGTGCCGGCCTGTGGCTGCGCACCTTTGTGCCAACCCAGGAATAACTGCCGCAGTCTGCTTGGCTCTTCCAGTTTCGCCCCAAAGGAGCAAGCCGGGGAAAGAAGGGGAGAAAGCAGGAACCTGTAGAGGAAACGAGAAGTTAACAGGCGAGTATGGTTAGTTTTGGTAAGCAACTCTTAGGTAGGGGGCGTTTCCCGTGATTAGTGGAATCGGGCATGTGGCAATTCGGTGTAGCGATTTGGCAGAGTCCCTTCGGTTTTACACAGAAGTGTTGGGGTTGCGGAAGGCCTTTGAACTGACCCGTGACGATGGCAGTGTGTGGCTGGTGTACTTGCAGATCAGCAAGGATGTGTTCATCGAACTCTTTCCTGGGGGAAAGGATGCTAATGAGATCACCGGTTCCAGTATTGGGTTCACCCACCTCTGTTTGCAGGTGGATGATATGCAGGCCACCTTGGCTCACTTGGCAGCCAAGGGCCTTGACGTTGGTGAACCCACTATGGGGGCGGATGGAAATTGGCAGTATTGGATCAAAGACCCCGATGGGGTGCCCATTGAGCTGATGCAGATTATGCCGGATTCCATGCAACGCCGCCACAGCCGGTTTTAGGAGGGTGGGGCAAGTTGACTAAGGATGTTATCGCATGTATTGAGGAACGACGGAGTATCCGCCAATTAGGCGGAGAGGTTGACGATGCTACCATCGCCAGGCTGCTGGAGTCGGCAGTCTTGGCCCCCAGTGCCGGGAATCAACAGCCGTGGTTTTTCTACGTGGTTAAGAATCTGGAGATCAAGGAGCAGTTGGTTGAGGCTGCTCTGGGGCAACGCTTCCTAATGGATGCACCGGTTGTCATTGTGGTCTGTGTCGATCCCGAGGTGTCTGCGGCCAGGTACGGCGACCGAGGCCGGGAGTTGTACTGTATCCAGGATGCAGCGGCCGCTGCTCAGAACATACTATTGACCGCGACGGCCTATGGATTGGGCACCACTTGGGTAGGAGCCTTCTCGGAGGAAAGGGTGGCCGCGGCTTTGAACTTACCATCCAACCATCGGCCCCTAACCCTGATTCCCGTCGGAGTGCCCCAGGGTGAACCTAAGGCCAGACCACGGAAAAATCTAGACGATCTTGTGCAAGTAATCGAGTAGTTTTTGTAGTAATTGCTTCAGTTGATGGTATCCATTAGGGATAACATATCAGGGATGCTGGGAAGAAAACTTCCCGGACATTCCCAAGAGAGCTATTCAGGAGGGTATGTAAAAGTGATTAAAGTAGCGATGTTAAGTGGTTGGCACGTACACGCAAAGGGATATGCTAGACAGGCCAATAGTATCCCGGGAGTAGAGGTGGCAGCAATTTGGGACGAGGAGCCCAGTCGCGGTGAAGCCTGGGCCGAAGAATTGGGAGTTCCCTTCTATGCTGATCTCGATGAGCTGCTAGCTGTCGATGACATCGATGGCGTCATCGTCGATACTCCCACCAACATGCACCGGGAAGTGATCGTGAAGGCGGCCAAGGCCGGCAAGCATATCTTCACCGAGAAGGTATTGGCCCTTACCGTCGAGGATTGTGAAGCTATCGCCGAGGCGGTCAAGGAAGCCGGTGTCAAGTTTGCGATTTCTTATCCCCATCAAGTGATGCCTCGCATGATCTTCGCGAAGCAGGTACTGGACAGCGGAGTTTTGGGACAAGTTACTTTGCTGCGCATCCGTAACGCCCACAACGGTGCCAGTGCCGGTTGGCTGCCTCCCCACTTCTATGATCCTGTAGCCTGTGGCGGTGGCGCTTTGATGGACCTCGGTGCCCACGGAATGTATCTGACCCGCTGGTTGCTGGGAATGCCCGAGAGCGTCAATGCAGCCTTGACCTTTGTCACCGGTAAGGAAGTCGAGGACAACGCGGTCACCTTCATGAAGTATGAGGACGGATGTATCGCTATCCAAGAGACGGGATTTGTCTCCAGCCAGTCTCCCTTCTCCCTGGAGATTTATGGTACCGAGGGCAGCCTGTTGATTCAAGGTCCCAACCAGACCATTACCTTTGCCACCAACAGCTCCGGCGAGGGCGGCATTTCCGGCTGGATCGTTCCCAGTCGTCTACCACAACCGGGAGTCAGCCCCATGGAGCAGTGGATCGAGGGCATTCGCAACGACGCTCCCATCGACTTTGGCGTAGAGGATGGTATTGCCCTGACCCAGCTGATGGTCGCTGCCTATCAGGCCCATGAAACTGGAACTTGGGTGAAGTTAGCGGATCTATAATCTCTAAAATTGAGGTGGTATTGTGGCGAAGACACCGATTGGACTCCAACTCTTTACAGTGAGAGACCTGCTGCAGGAGGACTTTGTCGGAACTCTAGAAAAGGTAGCTGAGCTTGGCTACGACGGTGTCGAGTTTGCCGGCTACGGTGACCTGACACCTACGGAGTTGAAGAAGGTACTCGATGACCTCGGCCTGAAGGCCGCCGGAGCCCACGTCCCCCTGGAGATGTTGGAGTCGGACCTCGACCGAGTAATTGAGTATCATCAGACCTTGGAGAGCAAGTTCGTATCTTGCCCCTATGTCGTTGAGGAGCGAAGAAATGATTGGCCGGCCATTGCCCAATCTCTGGCGAAAATAGCTCCTCGCCTCAAGGAAAATGGAATTCAGCTACTGTACCACAACCACGACTTTGAGTTTGAGAAGATCGACGGACAATATGTACTTGATTACCTCTTCAGTACTTTGGGTTCAGACCTGATACAGGCTGAATTAGACATCTACTGGGTGACTCGGGCCGGCGAGGATCCCGCCGCTTACATTGAGAAGTACTCCGGTCGAGTACCCATCGTTCACCTCAAGGACATGGCCGACGATGAGAACCGGTCCTTTGCCGAGGTAGGCGAGGGAATTATCGATCTGGAGCCGATCTTTGCCGCTGCTGAGGCTAACGGCGTAGAGTGGTACATAGTTGAACAGGATATCTGTCAGCGTCCACCACTGGAAAGTGCCAAACTCAGCCTGGAGAATCTGCGGCGAATGGGTAAATAGTCTAAATATCTAACGAGAGTCTGTAAAAAGAGAGCGGGCTGTTTGCGGCCGTCAGCTCTCTTTTGTTAAACCCTCTGCTGGCAGACTCCGATAAGGATCTGAATTTCTATGAGTAGTGATAACTTAGTCCTTAGCCCAATTCATTGGACCGTGGCTGAATTTCACCAATGGAGATTCTATCTAGCTGCCACCCAGCGGGGGCTTTGCTCTAGTCAGGTGGCCATCTATGAGCAGGAGTTCTTGTTCCAGCTGCAGCGTCGGTATCCCGACTGTGAACTGGTCCCTGCAGCGGATCCGTTGGAGGAGTATATCCAGCAATTGGCGCAGTACTTTGCCGGGGTCCGGCAGCGGTTTGAGGTGCCGATGGATGTCACCGGAACGGACTTTCAACGGGCTACTTGGCAGGCCTTGCAGGAAATTCCCTATGGTGAGACGAGAAGTTACGGTGAGGTTGCTCGGAGTATCGGACGGCCCCAAGCAGCTCGGGCAGTGGGGGGAGCCTGTAACCGCAATCCCCTGCTGGTGTTCATTCCCTGTCATCGGGTGGTGGGACGGGATGGCCGCTTAGTGGGCTTTGGTGGTGGGCTGGAGCTGAAGCGGGCTTTGCTTCACCTGGAAGAGCGGAGAGAAGGGGCGGGGAACTTTAGCCGGGGTTAATAAATTGTTGCCGATGCAAGTTCAACTCCTCAAGGGCGTCTTGGTTCTGTATACTAATATAGGTATGTTCTAGCCTTTTCGAGGCTGTATATGTTTGAGGAGTGAAGTTCATGGCAGTGGTAGTAAACAAGAAGTTGCAGCGGCGATTGCTGCGGAGAAATACCCGGTTCTCCTTCCTCGACGGAATGTGGTTCAACGTCATGATGGGAGCTACCATTCCCTATATGGGTGTCTACATGCTGCGTCTTGGCGGAACCAAGGGGATGGTGGGTGGGATCACGTCGCTTCCCCCCTTCGTCAGTTTGTTGTCGGTTCTTCTGGCTGCTTCCTTGGTGGAGCGATATGTTCCCAGGCTACCGCTGATCAACAAACTGAACTTTACCTATCGCAGCCTTTTCCTGGTTGTGGCCCTGATTCCCCTGTTGCCTGCAGAGATCAGGCCAACGGCGCTGCTGTTGATGTGGGGATTGATCTACATCCCGTGGTCAATGGCATCGGTAGCTTGGACTCCAATGATGAGCACCATTGTTCCCGAAGAGGAGCGGGGGCGATTCTTTGGCAATCGGAACACCGCCGGAGGGTTAGTGGCCCTAGTATCCACCTTTATCGCGGGGCAGGTACTGGAGCGGGTTCCCTTTCTTACCGCCTTTAGCGGTGTTTTCTTCGTCTCTTTTATCGCGGTGATGGTGTCCCAGTACTATGTCATGAAGCAGCGGGAGCCCATTGAGATTATTCCCGGAGATCCGCCGGCGCCCATTTCTTTCCAGGGACGGATTAAGCGGGTATTCTCCCATCGGGAGAAGGGCAAGCTCTTTGCCTTTTATTGTGCCGGGATTTTGATCTTTCACTTTGGTTTGAGTTTCGGTTGGCCCCTGTACCCCGTTCGCCAAGTTGAGGAACTGGGTTTGAGTAATGGGGTAATTGGTCTGCTTTCCACCGTTGGCAGTGCCGCAGCCCTTTTCGGTCATTTTTTTGGAGGTCGCATTATTCAGCGGTGGGGATACTTCCGGTTATTGTTAGTGACCACCTTAGGTTCCGTAATCTCACCTTTGATCTGGACCTTTTTCTCCTCGCCCTGGATGTTGGCGGTAGCCAACATTTTTGGACAGATCTTTTCCGCGGGATACTTCCTGTGTCAGTTTAGTATTGTGATGGAGATCGCTCCCGAGGAACATCTCTCCGACTATACCGTGCTCAACAGCGCCACGGCCAATCTAGCCGCGGCCTTGGGACCCTTGGCGGGAACCGCGGTGGTGCAAACCATAGGTGTTGGCACCAGCGTTGGCTTTGTCCTTTCCTCGGCGATTATGTTTCTGGGAGTAGCGATGATTACTCGCATGCTGAAGGTAGAGAAGATGCAAAGAATGGCAGTGCCGGCAGCGGAGGCGCTGTCGACGGAGTCGATGGTGGAATCCCTTTGAGATGCCGGTAGATTTTGTCAGTCAGCCTCTGGGTCCTGAGGCGTCGTCAAAGGGGAAGGCAAACTTTGAAAGGAGGGGAGGCGCAGCCTTTGTACCGCTCCAACGGTGGAAGGGTTGTGCCCTGTGAGGTGGAGAATAAGCATCAGCGGTTTCGGTATCGCTCCCTGGATGAGCTTCGCCAAGATGTCGATGCCCTCGGCCTGGAACTGCAGTTTAGTGAAGATGTGGAGACCTTGTTGTCCCCATTAGAGTTGGAGGGACGCACCATTCCCAATCGCCTGGCCGTTAATCCCATGGAGGGGTGTGATGGCACTGCCGATGGCGCCCCCGGCGAACTGACCTTTCGTCGTTACCAGAGATTCGCCAGGGGTGGCGCTGGCCTAATCTGGTTTGAGGCCACGGCGGTGGTTCCCGAGGGCAGGGCTAATCCCCGCCAGTTGTATCTGCACCCCGGTAGTGCCCCAGCCTTTCGGGAGCTGGTGGATTCGACCCTGGCGGCGGCCCAAGATTCCCTCGGCGAAGATTTTCGTCCCTTGACGGTCCTCCAGCTAACCCATTCCGGCCGTTACAGCCGGCCCCAAGGTGAGCGGGCCCCTGTGATCGCCTTTCGGGACCCACTCTTGGATCCGGTAACGGGAGTGACACCGCAGCAGGAGCCTATTACCGATGATCAGTTGGACCAGCTATTGGATGAGTTTGTGGCTGCAGCTAAGCTGGCCCGGGATGTGGGTTTTGATGCTGTGGACTTGAAGCATTGTCATCGGTATTTAACCTCAGAATTATTGGCTGCCCATATCAGACCCGGTAAGTATGGGGGAAGTTTGGAGAATCGGACTCGCTTTTTCCTCGAGTTAGTGGACCGAGTCCGGGATGCCGTGGGTGATAGCCTGATCATCACCACCCGTCTTAATGTCTACGACGGCCATCCCTATCCCTATGGTTGGGGGGTTAAACCGGAAGAGGGCAGTACCGAAGTATGTTTGGATGAACCCCTTTGGCTGGTGCAGGAGTTGGCCCGCCGTGGCGTCGGCCTGATTAACGTCACCGCCGGCAACCCCTATTACACGCCCCATATCAATCGCCCCTATGATCAGCCTCTGCCCGGGGCCGATGTACCTCCGGAGCATCCTCTGGTGGGGGTCAATCGCCTGGTGCAGATCACTAAGGAGATCCAAAGGGCGGTGCCGGAGGTTCTCATCCAGGCCAGTGGATACAGCTGGTTGCGGCAGTTCTTCCCCAACGCCGGGGCCGCGGCGGTAAAGCAGGGCTGGGCCTCCATCATCGCAGTGGGTCGCCTGGGCTTTGCTTACCCGGATTTTGCCAAGGACTTGATGGAAAGGGGTCAGTTGGACCCAAGGAAGGTCTGCATCACCTGTTCCAAGTGTACCCAGATTATGCGTCTGGGGGGACAGGCGGGATGTCCCATTCGCGACAGTGAAGTGTACGTGCCTATTCTTCGAGCGGGTTTGGAAAGTTCTGATTCGTAACCGAGATAGAACCTAGGAGTGGCTGAACCGACAGCGGAAAATCCTACGAAGGAGCGATGGATTGTGCAATACAGCTTTTTCTTACCAACCCAGGTGATCCATGGAGAGAACTGTGTGCGTGACAATGCACAACTGGTGTCCCGTTTAGGTAAGAAGGCCCTGTTGGTAACGGGCAGATCCTCCGCCAAACTCAGTGGTGCTTGGGATGATGTCGTGGCGGTCTTGACCGACGCGGGGATCGAATACGAAGCCTTCACCGAGGTAGAACCCAATCCATCCCTGGCCAATGTCACCGCGGGGGGCAATAGGGCCCGGGAGTATCAGCCGGATTTTATCATCGCCATTGGGGGAGGCTCTCCCTTAGACGCTGCTAAGGCCATAGCCACCTTGGCGGTCAATGATATTCCCGCCGATGAGTTGTTTAGCAATCAATTTGCTCAGCGCCCCTTACCGATTGTTGCAATCCCGACAACCGCCGGGACCGGGAGTGAGGTGACGCCCTATTCCATCCTCACCGATCCAAAGCAGGAAACGAAGCGCTCCTTTTCCGTTCCCGAGGTATTTCCTGTGATTGCTTTTCTCGACTACCGTTACACTATGGGATTGCCGGTATCGGTAACCATTAATACCGGGGTCGATGCCCTGTCTCATTTGGTGGAAGGATATCTGTCTCTGCGGGCGACGGACTTTAGCAGTTTGTTGGCGCAGAGGGGAATTGAGCTGTGGGCCCAGTGTATTCCCGCGCTCAAGGCCCGGGAGTTTTCCGCCGAGGTGCGGGACAAGCTGTTGGTAGCCTCTACCCTCGGGGGCTTCACCATTTCCCATACAGGAACCACCCTGGTCCACGCCCTGGGGTACTCTCTGACCTACTACCACGGGCTTCCCCATGGTCATGCCAACGGGGTGCTGATGGGAGAGTACCTGAGATTTACCGCCCAGAGCACACCGGATAGGGTGGAGAAGGTCCTAGGCTGGTTGGGTCTAGGTTCCGTCGATGGGTTTATTGCCCTGATGGATCAATTATTGGAGACAAAACTGGAGCTGTCGGAGGCTGAGATTGGCCAATACGCGCAGAAGGCGATGAAGACCAGAAACATCTCCTTCTCCCAGGGCCAGCCGACGGAAGAGGATCTGCGCCAGATTCTCTCTGCCAGCTGTCGATAGATCCCTTTGCAGTGGGTGGGTGATGGAGTGAAGATTGCCGTTGACGTGCTAGGGATAAAGCTATCTTTGACCACCGATGAGCGGCTCTTTTCGCCCCGTGGTCTGGATGCCGGCACTAGAGCAATGCTGGAGACCGTCTCGGTCAGTCACGAGGATCGGGTGCTGGACTTGGGCTGTGGCTATGGAGTGGTCGGTTTGGCTCTGGCCAAGGCCTACCGTCCCCGGCAAGTGACGATGGTGGACGTGGACCCGGTGGCGGTGCAAGTGGCTGCCGCCAACGTTGCCGCCCTTGATTGGTCAGAGGGTGATACGGAAATAGAAGTCTTGGAAAGTGATGGTTTCGCCAATTTAGCCGGACGCAAGTTTACTCTTATTCTGTCTAACCCACCCTATCATACCGACTTTTCCGTCGCGAAGGAGTTTATAGAATCGGGATACTCCCACCTGGAGCCGGAGGGCTGGATGTATCTTGTTGTCAAGCGCCGGAAGTGGTATGAGAACAAGCTGCGCAGTGTTTTTGGTGGTGTTAAGGTCATCGCCCAGGATGGATACTGGGTAATGGCAGCGCAAAGGCGCAGGGAAGGGGTTAACAGACCTCACCCGGTGCAAACTAAAACCACCAGGAAGCATGCTAAGCGTCAAGCAAGAGCGATGAGCAGACGAGGCAGGCGTATGTAACCCTTACCCCTTGCCCCTAGACAAACACCCAGGAAGTTGAAGTGGAGAAGAAGTCGCCGAAGATCCGGCGGCTTTTTTTATCTTCATCAATCGAGAACGGAAGTTGTTCTAGGTGGATCCTTTGAGGAGTATACTGGAGTGTCAGAACAGCAAGAGTGTACAAGGCGTTTAGATTAGTGGAGATTATGGGGAGGGGTTTGGGTGAAAAAGGCAGTCTTGAGTGTAGGGTTGGTGGTTTTGTTAATGTGTACACTGGCGATTGGGGCTGCAGCTCAGACAGTGAGTGTGGGTGTTGATCGGTGGTTTGCTACCGCTGAAATCGAAGAAGAGGGATTGTCTGCCGAAGCATCGGGCAACCTGACTACCATCAAGGGTGAACTGAGGGCTACAGAAAGGATTGGAGTTAATCTTTCCTACAGTTTTGGGGAGACCGATAATTTCACAGCCGATGGTTATGAGCTTTCAGACTCAGCGCTGGAATTAGGCTGGCTGCAGTTTGGAGCAGACTATCTAGTTGCTCCAGGAGTTAAGGTGGGTGCCGGCTACCTGACAGGAGCAATGGATGATCGTGTCACTGAAGGGTCAGGGGACTATGGCCCCTATGCAGTAGTACCTATGGACGCTAGCTACTCAGAGGATGTCCTAGACTTCTCCGGGTTGTATCTTACCGCTTCCGGTGAGCTGCCGATAGCTCAGGGAATTACCCTGAAGGGTGAAGTGAAATATTCGCCTTTCATCACCGGTGAAGCCTTCGACGGCGAAGAAGTCGATATCACCTTCACAGCCTTTGATATCGGATTGGGATATCACTTGGGCGCCTTTGAAATCACCGGTGGGTATCGGTGCCAGAGCTTTGACGTGGACTTCGATGGGTATCCCGTCGACTTCAGTTACTCGGGCCTGTACCTGGGAGCAGTCTTTAGATTCTAAGAATACATCAGCCGCCGGTTGATTCCCGGCGGCTTCTTCGTTAGTGGTATCCAAAGAGATGCCATCCCGCGATGCCAGTGTTGTCGGTTGTTCTTAAGTCCGATGCCTTCTTCAGCGGTTGAAAGCTTTTTAGGACAGCGAATCTACAGCAACCCAAGCCCGGGTGGCATCGGACTCTTGGGCTGCCGTCAGTACCCTTTGGACCTGCAGCCCATCGACAAAGGTTGCTCCCAAAGCTTCTTGTCCCAGGCATCTTTGGATGAAGTCCGCCTGACTGGCGACATGGGTTTGCAGCCATCCCATTGGTGAGCGGCCGGCGGGGAACTTAGCCGGTTTGGGATAGCGGCTGCTGGCGGCCAAACGGGTAAAGCCCTTTGCCTGGCTGAGGGGTGCTCCGGGCTGAGCTCCATCGAACCAATCCAGCCAATTGGGCTCCATCAGGTGGAACCGAAGTGCTCCCTTCTCGCCGTAGATTTCAAAGCTGAGATCGTCCTCCGTTCCCGTGGCCAGCCGGGAGGCTTCAATGGTGCCCAGGGCACCGGAGTGGGTCTTTACTTGGAGGATCGCCACATCATCGACGTCCACTTCTCCCACCCCGCCCTCAGGCAGGGGTCTGGTCTTGATTTCTGTATGTAAAGTTGCGGACACCGAGCTGTACTCGTCGCCGGTGACAAATCGAATCATGTCGATAATGTGGGATCCCAGGTCGTAAAGGGCCCCTCCTCCCGAGAATTCCTTCTGCATGCGCCAGGTTAGGGGGCGGTTTCGATCCCAGTACCCACTGTGGTAATAGGCACCCCGAAATTGGACAATCTTTCCTAACTTGCCCTGGCGAACCAGTTCCCGGGCCGTCAATACCGCGGGAACAAAGCGGTAGTTGAAGGCAATCTGGTGGGGTACCCCGGAATTTTGGGCCTGCTGGGCTAGCTCCGCGGCCTCCGTCAGGGTTAGGGCCAAGGGCTTTTCACAGTAGATGGCCTTGCGGGAGTCCAGGGCCAACTTGGCTATGGGGTAATGGAGATGATTTGGAGCGCAACAGTCGACGATATCCACATCCTCGGCGATGATGGCTGCCTGGTAATCCTCGTGGCTCCAAAGAAAGTCGTGATCAGCTATTGCTTGCCGGCGACTGGACTCTGTTCTGGCTACCACTCCCACCAGCTGTGGACGGGGAAGGTCATAGTACAGATGGAGATTGCGGTACCCATAGGCATGGACTTTGCCGATTCCGCCATATCCAACGAGGCAGATTCGCAAACTTACGTTCATGGTAAGACCTCCTAAGAAAGAACTTGGTGATGATACCCTTACCGTAATTCACAAAGGCCGTCTAGGAGAACCCGACGGCCTGAGGTAGTTACTTGCGATGGACTGCGTCATTTGTGGAAAATGAGATCAACGCCCTTCCCTTTTTCTGCAAGCTCTGAAACTTCTCCTTCGGTAATGGGGGTGAAGTTCTCGGCAATATCCAGGGCGAGACGGAACAGACGGATGTCCCCCGGTGGGATCGCCGCGGTTACCGGTTGCGACAGGGTAAAGCGCAGGGCCAGGTCCGCTAGGTGCCCATCGTCGATGGGAATGTACCAGCAGTTGGGATAGGGTGTGCTTTCCCCTTGCGGCAGCGCGGATTTGGCCAGTGCCTTGAGACACAGGCGCCCGATATTCTTTTCCTGTGCCCTTTGCAGCACTGCCGGGCCGAAGTCCCCGTTGAGATACAACGCCCAGTTGATGGGAAAGAGAATCGTGTCGAAATCAAAGGCATCCATCAGCTGCAGAGCGGCGCTTTCCGAGTGGGAGGAGAAACCGATGTAGCGCACTAATCCCTCCTCTTGAGCCCGCAGCACTGCTTCCAGTGCACCCCGGGGGCCCAATACCTCCTGGACATCCGCGGCGGTGTTTACCGCATGGAGTTGATACAGATCGAAGTAGTCGGTCCGCATTTTCTCTAGAGAGGTTTGCAGCTCCTGCCAAGCTCCCGCCTGGCTTCTCTCCGTGGTCTTACAGGCCAGGAAAACATCCCGCCGGTAGGGCTCTAAAGCCGGGCCCAACATATCCTCGGCGTTGCCATAGGTTGGGGCAACATCGAAATAATTGACTCCCCGCTCAATTGCCTCCCTCACATACCCTGCGGCCTGTTCCTTGGTGGTATCCTTGACGATGATTCCCCCAAAGCCGATCTTAGACAGTTCTTCACCGGTTTTGCCAAGCCTTCGCTTTGCTAACAAACCCGCTCCCCCCGTGTTGGCTTTATTCCTTGCCAATATTATCTTCCTACTTACATTACGATTCACTACCCCCGTTTAGACCGAAGCAAACGGCAATGTATGGCGTCACTAGAGGAGATTGGATAATGTCAAGTGTTGCCCTCGGGACAGCTGGGTGAACATCACCTTGAGATTGGTGGCACTGATCTGGGCATTGAGGTGACTTTTCCCTTTGATCTGCTGGGTTAGGTCGGCCAGTTTGAGTTCAATGTCCTGGAGATAATTGTCGTTGAAAAACAGAGACCAGAAGGGTTCGATTCGGGTCCAACGGGAGGTTATCGCCTCTGCCTGCACCTTGGCAGTTTCCCAGTGCCCGGCGGCAATGACCTTCTGTAAAGCGTTTATCTCCTTGATGAGATCTGCCGTCGTCGTGGTCACATGCCAATGCTCCCACCAGGCCAAGCCAAGGATGATGGCACTGGTGATGATGATGAAGAGGATCGTTCTCAGTTTGCCTCCCTCCCTGAGGTAGCGGCATCTCGGGGCTGTAGGAATAGCTGTCCCTGGGAATTGAGACTGGCAAAGAAGATGTCCTTGGGACTAGAAAAACCCTGTTGCGATAGCTGCTCTTGCAGCCATTCTTCCGTCAAGTTGGTTCGGATCAGATTCCCTTTATGTACCACACCATCGAGAATGAGGGGATGGGATAAGCCTTCGTACTCCGTGGGAATTTGCAGATCCTCTGGGGTGACGGGGCGCTTCTGGGACTTGGGAATCACACTGAGCTGGCCGCTGGTTTCTAAAATCGCAAACTCGACATCTTCGATATTGTGGAATCCCTTGATCCGCAGCTGTTCCAGCAAATCGTTGAGATTGTACCGCATTTTCCTTAGTTCTGCTTCACAGATCTTGCCGTTGATGATGATGATTGAGGGACTGCCCGTCACCAGACGACGGAAGCCCTCCCGATGCAGGGACAGGTAGGAGATGGTCATTTCCATGATGGCCAGGATGGCCACGGGGATCAGGCCGTGAATCAGGGGCATTTCCGGCGACTCCATCGGTACCGCCGCTAGGTCCGCGATTAGAATCGCCACTACCAGCTCAAAGGGCTGCATTTCCCCCACTTGGCGTTTGCCCATGAAGCGGACGATGAACATGATATAAAGATACAGGATGAGGGAGCGGACCGCGATAATAGTCAAGGGAATCACCCCACTTTAGCAATTCTCCTCTAGCCCAGTGAGTTTTATCCTTCCTCTCGGCCAGCTAGGTTATACACTGCTTCCCAAAAAGACCATTCTGTCCCATGCAGGAACCGGATCAGGGGATCACGAAGTTCTGGATCAAGACAGGGAAAGGAGTGTTGCAGCAAATGCGGAAAGTAATAGTTGGCATTCTGGTGATTGGCCTAGCCATCGGTCTGGGTGCCTACGGCCTAGTCGTCGCCGATGGCGTTGGCAGTGCCCAGGAAGCGTCATCCCTGCAGAATCAAGCTAAACCCACTACCATTACGGTGTTGGGCTGGGGCGAGTCCCAAGGGGCTCCCGATGTGGCCAAGGTCACTTTGGGGGTTGAGACCGAGGGTGCTTCAGCGGTAGAGGCGCAAAATAAGAACAATCAAGTGATGGAGCAGGTGATTACAGCCCTGCGGGATCTGGGTATCCCTCAGAAAAACATCAAGACCGAGTATTTCTACCTGTATCCCGAGCGCCGGTATGATCCCGGGACCAGTCAACAGGAGCTGGTTGGTTATCGGGCTAACAACGAGGTAGTGGTGACCATCACCGACACCGATGGCTTGGGAGCCGTCATCGATGCCGCGATCATGGCCGGTGCCAACCGAGTCAACAGTGTAGAGTACGATATTCAGCGTTCGGAGTCCGTTCGGGATGCCGCTTTGCAAGCTGCCGTTGCGGACGCCACCCACAAGGCACAGGTGTTGGCCCAAGCCGCGGGAGTGAAGATCGTGGAGCTGGTTAGCCTGAAGGAAAGCGGCACCGCTCCCTACCACAATGTCACCTACGCCAAGGCCGATGCCCTGGGGGATACTCCCCTTCAGCCGGGCCAGGTGTCGGTGAAGGTTGGCGTTGAAATGGTGTTTGCAGTGCAGTAAGAACGGAAAAATAGCGGGCTCTCCCTGGGAGAGCCCCTCATCCAAGGAGGGGTTACGGTGAGTACATATCAAGTGGAGAAAACCACCTTTGATGGTCAAGAAGCACTGGTACTGACGGATCGGTCCAGCGGCATGTCGGCGATTCTGCTGCCGGGCTTTGGCAGCAATCTCATCGCTTGGCGCATGGCTCAACCAGAGGTCAAGATTTTGTATGAACCCAATTCCATGGCTGATCTGCACACCAAGGCCGTGGGTTGGGGTTTTCCCGTTTTGATGCCTCCCAATCGCATCGAAGCTGGGCGCTTCACCTTTGAGGGTCGGGAATACAAGTTTGAGATCAACGAGGCTGGTATCAACCACATTCACGGATTGGTAAACAAGTTACCCTGGCAGGTACGCTCGATTTCCACGGAAGGCGGGGCAAGGGTAACCACTGCCATTCGCTCCCAGGATCATCCCGAGATTCTGGAGTCCTATCCCCATGACTTTGAGCTGCGAATGACCTACTGTCTGCGGGACAATCGGCTGGATATCACCGTAGAGGCTGAGAACCTTGGGGAAGAGACGATGCCCTTTGGCATCGGATTTCACCCCTACTTCAACGTGCCCTTAACGACGGCCAGTGACAAGTCCCAGTGCACCGTACAGGTTCCGGCCAATCAGCGGTGGGAGCTAACGGAAACCTGCATCCCCACGGGGCAGAAATTGCCCTTGGAAGGGAAGGTGGACCTGAGGCAGCCCCAGGCCTTGGATAGTGTGCAATTGGATGATGTCTATACGGATCTGCAGTTTACCAACGGAGAATCGGTCTGTACCTTTGTCGATCATGGCAGTGGGCTGAAGCTGCTCTACGGGGCCGACGACCAGTTTAAACACTGGGTAGTCTTTACTGGAAAAACCCCCGATGCTCCCTTTGTCTGTCTCGAACCCTATACCTGGGTCACCAATGCTCCTAATCTCGATCTTCCCCGGGAAGAGACGGGACTGATTGCTCTGGCCGGTGGCGAGAGTTTTAGCGGCCAGATGTGGCTGGAAATCACCGACCAGCTTGATTAATGTCGAAGACTTTAGTCATGTGACTCAAATCACAGGCAGTTTGGGGAGAAGCAGCAGGCAGTAGGCTGCTTCTTCCTTGTTTGCGGATACTTTTTGGGGGAAGATACGAAGGGCGATAGGCATTGGTTGGTGATACACTAGACAGATTTTCGCGAATGAGAGGAGTTCAATGTGGAGCAACTGATGATCGATACTTACCATGGCTTAAAACTAGACGACTTTCAACGGGAGGCTATCTACCATCTGGACCAGGGGATGTCAGTGTTTGTATCGGCTCCGACGGGGACGGGAAAGACCTTAATCGCCGATTATATTATTGAGAAGGACTTTGCTGCCGGTTCACGGGTGATCTACACTGCGCCCATCAAGGCTTTGAGTAATCAGAAGTACAAGCAGTTTAAGGCCTTGGTGGGAGAGGCCAATGTGGGCCTGGTCACCGGTGACGTCGTTACCAACGAATCGGCACCGATTGTGTTGATGACAACGGAGATTTTCCGCAACATGCTGCTGGAAAGCAATGACTCCATGGAAGATGTGGCCCATGTGATCTTCGATGAGATCCATTACATCGCCGATGAAGAGCGGGGTTTTGTCTGGGAGGAAAGTCTGATTTTCATGCCGGAACATATGCAGTTCTTGGGGCTGAGCGCCACGGTGCCCAACGCCGATCAGTTGGCCCAGTGGATGGGGACTTTGCGGGCCGAGCCCATTAAGGTGGTCAAGGCCTTTGACCGAGTTGTCCCCTTGGAGCATCGCTTCTACTCGCCGGAGACCGGTATCTGTTCCCGCAAGACCGTGGTTCGGTACTATAAACGCCACGACCTGGGTCAGCTATCCTACCAAGAGCGACAGCAGCAACGCCGAGCCCGAATGCAAAACCCGCCCCATATCGGCCTGCTCAAGGAGCTGGGTCCAGACTACCTGCCGGTGCTGTTTTTTGTTTTCAGTCGCCGGGGAACGGAGCAGTTGGCCCAGGAGTTATCTGCGGTACAGGACTATCTTACTCCCGGGGAAAAGGCGGAAGTAGAGGCCACCATGGAGCGCCACCTGGAGGGTTTGTCGGTCCAGGGATTAATCAGTGTGGAAAGATTGCGGGATTGCCTGGTCAAGGGGATTGCCTTCCATCATGCGGGGATGCTGCCGGCCCTGAAGGAAGTTGTGGAGGAACTCTTTGAACGCCGCCTGGTGAAGGTTCTCTATGCTACCGAGACCTTTGCCGTCGGGGTTAATTTCCCGGTGCGCACCGTCTGCTTTGAATCCTATCGCAAGTTCGATGGCCGGGGATTTCGTGCTTTGACCAATAACGAGTACTTTCAAATGGCAGGGCGGGCCGGGCGCCGGGGGATCGATGTCAAGGGATATGTGTTTGTGAATGTTGCCTTCGATTTCTTCGACCCCAATGAGCTGATTCGTCCCAATGAGTCGAGACTGGAGCCGGTGCAAAGCCAGTTTGTGCTTTCCTATAACTCCGTGTTGAACATGATTCAAAATCACAGCGATGGGGAAATTCGGGAGTTACTGAAGAAGAACCTGTTGGTGTATCAGAGCCAATCGGAAGTGACGGCTTTGCAGGCAAAACTAGATGAACTCACTGCTGAGCTGGCGGAGGTAAGCAGGGGTGGAGCCGGCGGTAACGAAGGAAGGGATAAACGGGTACAGAGGAGAATAGCGCGGATCAAACGGGCTCGAAAGCGAGTGCAGCGAAAGCTGGTGCGGATGCCCAACGATGACCGCATCTATGAGCAATTTCAGCGGAAGAAGGAGCTCATGGAGGCCCTCCGTTATGTTTCCGGCCAGGAATTGACAGCTCGGGGTAAGATGGCGGCCAACATGCATATTCAGGAGCTGTTGGTCACCGAACTGTACTTTGCCGGGGTCTTTCACGATTTCACTGAAGATGAGATCAATGCTCTGGCGGTGAGCATTGATTATGAGCCCCGGAGAAATGAGATGCCGAAAGCCTACAAGCTGGTGGATTTTCGCAAGCCAGAGCGAATCGCTCGGCGTCTGCAGCGACTGGAGAACACCCTCCTGGGAGAGGTCACTGTCACCTTGGAGAACCATCTCCATGAGTTGGCTTACCTGTGGAGTCAGGGAGCGGACTTTGCTGAGCTGCTGGAGATGGAACCCCAGGTGACGGAGGGAGACCTAATTTCCGCTTTCCGGCGGGCCATCGATCTGTTGCGTCAGTTGCGCCGAGCCTGTCAGCAGGACAGGCCCCTGGCGGACAAACTGTCTCGCTGCATTGAAAAGCTCGACCGTGATGTGGTAGAAATTAGGTTATAGTTCAATATTGTGCAAAGCCAGTGAGATGGAGGAGAAACCCTTGACAGACAAGATTGCCTTACTGAAACAACGGGCCCAGGAGAATATCGAGGCCCTTGCGGATCAGCTCTGGGATATCGCCCTGGAGATCCACACCCATCCTGAGCTGGGATTACAGGAAAAGCGTGCCGCCAAGGCACTAACCGATGCCCTAGTCCAAGCAGGGTTTTCTGTCTCCCCCGGTACGAAGGAGTTGGAGACCTCCTTTGTCGGCCGCATCCAGGGGAGCCAGTCAAAGCCCGTTGTGGCGCTGTTGTGTGAATACGATGCTTTGCCGGAGTTGGGTCATGCCTGTGGTCACAATCTAATTGGCACCGCCAGTGTCGGCGCAGGGATGGCTTTGGCGCCTTTGATGTCGGAGCTGCCCGGTACCCTTCTAGTGGTGGGGGCTCCAGGAGAAGAAACCTATGCCGGCAAGGCGCAGCTGGTGGATGCGGGAGTCTTTGACGGCGTTGATGCCGCAATGATGTTTCACCCTTCCGCGGTGACCCAAGTGGGAAGCAGTTCCTATGCCCTGGATGCCTTGGAGTTTGTCTTTACCGGTCGGGCAGCCCATGCCGCATCCTCTCCAGAGAAGGGAATCAACGCCCTGGACGGCGCTATTTTCCTCTTCAATGGAATTAACGCTCTGCGGGAGCATTTGCCCGATGACGTTCGCATCCACGGCATCATCTCTGAAGGGGGAGTAGCTCCCAACGTCGTTCCGGAACGGGCGGCTGCTCGCTGCTACTTCCGTTCGGCCCGTCGCCGGATCCTCGATGAAATCCTGGTCAAGGTGAAAAGAATCGCCCAGGGCGCCGCAATGATGAGTGGGACCGAGGTCACCTGGCACAATTTCGATCCCTCCAACGACAACTT
>JAAYGB010000052.1 GCA_012727955.1 Bacillota bacterium | reverse complement strand
GCGTGGTCACTTTAAACACCCCCTTCTTTGACTCTGGGGAGCTGAAAATCGGGGGAGTTACGGTGCACTGTTGGCGAGCAGGAGGGCACGGAGCGCAGAATTTTGTCACTGCGACGGAAAATTCCTGTAACCCTGTCTTTGCCATCCTGGGTGCCGAATTGCTAGGTGCCGAGAAATTCTATGAATACATCACGAAATTCGGCTTCGGGAAGCCCACGGGAGTAGATTTTCCCGGCGAGGCTGGGGGCTTGGTGCCGGTACCGGGACAGGTCAAGTTCGGTGAAGTGGCTCGGTGGGCAAACGTCGGTTTCGGTCAAGGCATCGCGGTGACTCCGCTGCAGCTGTTGCAGGCCGCGGCCACCATAGCCAACGATGGCGTGGCCCTTCGTCCCCACTTTGTGCGAGAAATTCGGGACAAAGATGGTAATTTGATTAAGTCCTTTGCTTCCCAGGAGGGGCGTCAGGTACTGTCTTCCGATGTGGCCAAGGCCTTTGCCGGGGTGATGCGGTCTGTGGTGGTCAATGGTTCCGGAGGTCAAGCGGAGATTGAAGGTTACCGAGTTGCCGGCAAGACGGGAACGGCCCAGGTGGCCCGTACCGATGGGCGAGGATATGGCAGCGAAAGGATATCGTCCTTTGTGGGATTTGCCCCCGTTGATGACCCCAAGATCGCGGGATTGGTGGTCTTATATCATCCCAAGGGGCAAGTCTATGGTGGAGTCATCGCAGCTCCGGTCTTTAGCGCTGTGGTCGAGGATGCTTTGGAGCACCTTGGGGTCAAGAAAAGGGTAGACAGACCCGTCAGCCCCAAGACCACCGGCACCGGCGAGAGACTTTCGGTAGTTCCCAATGTCCGCAACTACTCCCGCAGTGAGGCGGAGAAGTTGCTGCGCAACGCCGGCCTGCGGTCTGAAGTGCAGGGAAGCGGTGAGATTGTGTTGGATCAAGTTCCTAAACCCAGCGCCGAGGTTCCCATCGGAACCACCGTTCAGCTAATTACCGAGGATTGGCAGTCACAGGTGGAGTCACGACCCTTGGTGGAGGTGCCTTCGGTAATCGGTTTAAGTATTCGTGACGCTGCGGAAAAACTGACCCGGTTGGGCCTGAGGCTGCAGGTGACGGGAAGTGGTGCCGCGGTGGTCCAAGTGCCAGAAGCCGGTACTTTGGTTCCAGAACAGGCCACAGTGCAGGTGAAGTTTGAGTAAGAGATTTTTACGGACAAGGCATAATACACCATGAAGTGTCAGCCTGGAAAGGGCGAGAAAGATGAAATTATCAAGGATACTCCAAGCCATCGAGCCCATAGCCGTCGGCGGCCCGCCGTCGGAGGAGATCACCGTCTCGGGACTGAGCTACGATTCACGCCAGGTTCGTCCCGGAGAGATATTTTTCTGCATCAAAGGATTTGCCACCGATGGTCACCTCTACGTCGGGGAGGCTGTTGCCGCCGGAGCTGTCGCCATTGTTCACAGTGAGCCCGTGGAAGTACCACCAGGGATTGTTACTATCCAGGTCGCAGACTCCCGCCGGGCGATGGGGCTGGCTGGTGCCTGCTTCTACGGCGATCCTGCCTCCCGGCTAACGGTGATCGGAGTAACAGGCACCAAGGGCAAGACCACTACGACTTACTTGATCAAGGCTATCTTGGAGGCGGCGGGCAGCAGTGTTGGTCTGATCGGCACTAATCAGAACTTGATCAAGGATCGGGTGATAGATTCCTCCCGGACTACGCCAGAATCCTTGGACCTGCAGCGGCTGTTGGCCGATATGGTAAAGGAGGGCTGTTCCCATGCTGTCATGGAGGTATCCTCCCACGCAGTGGAGCTTGGGCGCACCATTGGTACAGCCTTTGACCTAGGAGTTTTTACTAATATCAGTCGAGATCACCTCGACTTCCACCAGACCTTTGAGCACTATCTAGCCGCCAAGACCAGGTTTTTCCAAGGCCTGGGTACCCAGGGCAAGAGGGCCTGTGCGGTGATTAACACCGATGCTGCCCACAGCGGAGAAATAATCAAGAAGACTTCCGTTCCTGTCCTCACCTATGGTATTGAGGGAAATCCCGGTGTTAAGGCACGGGACGTGGTAGTAGCCCCCACTGGGGTTAGCTATCAGTTGGTGACTTCCTCGGGAACCCGGTCGGTGAACATGCGTCTTACCGGTATGTTTAATGTGTACAACTCTCTCGCGGCCGCGGCCGCTGCTCTAGCCCTGAACCTAGATCTTGATGCCATTGTGGCTGGATTAGAGGGCGTCTCCGGTGTCGATGGACGCTTTGAGGTGGTGGATTTGGGTCAGGACTTTGTTGTGGTCGTGGACTATGCCCATTCTCCCGATAGTCTAGAGAATGTGCTGCAGACGGCCAGAGCCCTTACCACCGGAAAGGTAATCGTGGCCTTTGGCTGCGGCGGCAACCGGGATCGGGGCAAGCGGCCTGAGATGGGAGTCATTGCTGCCAAGCTAGCGGACTACGTTGTCATTACCTCCGACAACCCGCGGCAGGAGGACCCCCTAGCTATCTGTCAAGACATTGAGCAAGGAGTATTACAGGTGGAGGAGCCTCCACCCTATGAGATTGTCCTTGACCGGAAGCAGGGAATCTTTCGAGCCATTGACCGGGCCCAATCGGGAGATCTGGTTTTGATCGCCGGTAAGGGGCATGAAACCTATCAAATCTTCGGGGATCGCAGCATTCATTTTGACGATCGGGAAGTAGCCAGAGCCGCCATCGCAAACAAGGAGAGGATAGATAATGGAACCGATGACCCTGGCCCAGATAGCAGAGCTGGCAGGAGCTGCGCTGGTGACCGGTGACAGAGAGTCTGTAGTTTACGATATCACCACGGATTCCCGCCAGGTTCGGCCCGGTGAGATTTTTTGGGCTCTGCGGGGAGAGAGGTTCGACGGACACGATTTTTCCCTTGCGGCCGCTAGAGCTGGGGCTTTGGGGCTAGTCTGCGAGCAAGGCCAGCTGCATAGAATTAGGGCAGAGCTTGCCGATTCAGGGCTCAATGACACCGCCCTTTTGGTAGTCGAGGATACTCTATTGGCCCTACAGCAGCTGGCCCGAGAGTATCGGCGGTTGTTTTCCCTGCCGGTGGTGGCTGTCACTGGGAGTGCAGGCAAGACCACTACCAAGGACTTGACTGCCGGGGTTTTGTCAACGCGCTACCCCACGTTAAAAACACCGGGTAATTTCAATAACGAAATTGGCCTTCCATTGACACTGCTGGAGCTGAATCAGACCCATGAAGCCCTAGTGGTAGAAATGGGGATGCGGGGCTCAGGGCAGATCGCGGCCTTGGCCCAGATTGCGGTGCCTACCGTTGGGATTGTGACCAATGTCCATCCCGTGCACTTAGAACTTCTGGGGTCGATGTCGGCCATTGCCGCGGCCAAGGGGGAGCTCATCCAAGCTTTACCCCGGGAGGGTTATGGGATTCTCAACGCCGATGATCCCCTGGTTATGAGTCTGGCAGAGGATGCCAGATGTTCCGTCTTGACCTTCGGAAAAAGCCCACAGGCTGACTTGCAGATTCTGCAGGTGACGGCGAAGGGGCAGCGGGGAATCGTGATGGATTTTGCCTACTTGGGAAGCAGGTACGAAGCTGTAGTTCCAATCCCTGGCGCTCACAATGCCAGCAATGGGGCGGCAGCCATATTAGCCGGAGTGGCCTGCGGATTGACGGTTCAGGAGGCCGTTAGGGGCCTGGCCAACTATTCTCCTTCGCCGATGCGAATGGAAGTGGCGACACTGCCTAATGGAACAGTGCTGGTCAATGACGCCTATAACGCCAACCCGGCGGCCATGGAGGCGGCCATCGATACCGTGGCTCAGATGGAACGGGACAAACCCCTATGGCTGGTGCTGGGAGATATGCTGGAGTTAGGGGATCTGGCGGAATCGGCCCATCGCCAAGTGGGTTGCTACGCCGGAAAGAGTGGGGCGGAAAGGCTGATTGTCGTTGGAGAATTTGCCGAGCTCATGGCTCAGGGAGCAAGGGAGGCGGGAATGCCTGCCGACCGAATTCACCTTTGTGCCGATGCCACCGAGGCAAGGACCGTGACTTTGAGTCTGCCTTGGCAGGCAAGGGTGATCTTGGTGAAGGCCTCTCGGGGCGTTGGTCTGGAGGCAGTGGTTAATGGTTTCAAGGAAGCGGATGTTGATTAGGGGTAGGAAGTGACAAGAACTCTTTGGGGCCACCGAGAGTCAAAGGGGATGTACTGAATGGACATGAGAATTATTTATGCTGCTATCGTGGCCTTTGCTACGGCTATCATTTCGGGGCCGGCGGTGATCTGGTATCTACGCAGGCTCAAATTCGGGCAGACGGTGCGGTCTGAGGGCCCTAAGTCCCATCTGAAAAAAACGGGAATTCCCACCATGGGCGGGATCATGATCTTGTTGGCTACCACGGTGGCCACCTTGATCTTTCAGCCCGATAGCTTAGATGTGATCAGCGCCTTGGTTGTTACCTTAGGGTTTGGGCTAATCGGCTTGATCGATGACTATATTATCGTAGTGAAAAGAAGATCCCTTGGCCTGCGAGCTCGAGATAAGCTCTTGGGTCAAGTTGTCCTGGCTGTTTTGCTGGGACTTTATATGCTGCAAAGCAGCCAAGGGATTGGCCTTTACATACCCTTTACCAACCTAGTTCTTAATCTGCCCCCATGGCTATATCTATTACTGGTGATTGGCGTGATGGCGGGAACGGCCAATGCCGTCAATTTCACCGATGGACTAGACGGGTTAGCTGCAGGTGCAACGGCCATCGCCTCCGTTGCCTTGGCAATTATTTGTGTGGCTTTGGGGCGCTGGGACTTGGCAATCTTCGGGGCGGCCGTTGCCGGAGCCTGTTTGGGTTTTTCCTGGTACAATTCCCATCCCGCTCAGGTGATTATGGGAGATACCGGCTCTATGGGCTTGGGCGCAGCCTTGGGTGCAATCAGTGTGTTGTCCAACACCCCCTTCTTCCTGTTGATTGTCGGAGGATTATTTGTGATTGAGATGCTGTCGGTGATGCTTCAAGTTACATATTTTAGGCTCACTGGAGGACGGCGTATTTTTCGGATGAGTCCCTTGCATCACCACTTTGAGCTTGTTGGTTGGCCGGAAACCAAGGTGACCTTCCGCTTTTGGATCATTGGGTTTGTGTTTGCCATTATCGGTTTGTTGGGGTTGCCGCCGTTACTTAGATAGTTCAGCCAGGAGGATGGGGGGAAGACAGTGGCAGGAAAAACCAAGCAAGCCCCTGACATCATGCTCTTTTTGATCGTCGTGCTGCTTTTGGCTATTGGAGTGGTGATGGTTTTTAGCTCCAGCTCCGTCACAGCCTTAAGGGAGACCCAGGATGCCTACCATTATCTCAAGCGACAACTGATAGCAGTGGTTCTTGGCTTAGTCCTAATGTTTATCACTATGCGTCTAAACTACCGCATCTACAAACGGGTCGCGATCTTGGGACTTGCCGTCTCCTTTGTTCTTCTGGTGCTAGTGTTAATCATCGGTCGTGAAGTCTATGGCTCAAAGCGGTGGATCGATTTGGGTTTTATGAATCTGCAGGCCTCGGAAGTTGCTAAGCTCGCCCTGATCAACTTCGCCGCCGCCTATGCCTCGGTGAAGCGGGAAGAGATGAGATTTTGGTGGAAGGGCTTTTTCCCGCCCCTTGCTCTGACAGGCGCCGCCATTATCTTGGTGATGTTAGAACCGGACTTTGGCACTTCCATCGCCATTATGTGTAGTGTGTTAGTGGTGCTTTTTGCCGCCGGTGCTCGGGTCCTTCATTTTGTTGTCATCGGATTGGCCAGTATTCCCCTGGCCGGTCTACTTATTTACTTGGAACCCTATCGGATGGAGCGAATCCTGGCCTTTATTGACCCCTGGGCCGATCCCGCGGACTCCGGTTGGAATGTGATTCAATCTCTCCTTGCCATTGGATCCGGTGGGCTATTTGGAGTGGGATTGGGGGCAGGAAGGCAGAAATTCTTCTACCTTCCCGAACAACATACTGACTTTATTTTTGCGGTCCTAGGTGAGGAGTTAGGCTTTGTTGGCACCTTCACCGTCGCAGTCTTATTTGCCTTGCTGGTCTGGCGGGGAGTGCGTATTGCCCTGTATGCGCCGGACCTTTTCGGCACCCTATTGGCGATGGGAATTACGGGCATGATCGGATTTCAGGCCATTCTGAATATCGGAGTGGTTACTGGGAGCCTGCCGGTAACGGGAATCACGCTGCCTTTGATTAGTTACGGCGGTTCCTCCTTGGTCACTACTCTGGCGGGTATTGGGATCTTGCTCAACATCTCTCAGGCCGGTGCCTCATCTCGACGTAATTAGTTGTCTTTCATTGGTAGTGTGCTTGCTTCCCTCGTCTGATAGCTCGACGAGGGGTTATCTTTTCTGTACATGGGAGACAAGCTTGCCAGAGGTAGTAACCGATTACTAGGTAGTGGCATAGGATGAACCGTGCATGGGACTATCAGTTGAGAAGGAAACAAGGTAAAGACTTCCGCGGCAGGGGATGAGATGATGAGAGCACATTTCGTTGGCATTGGTGGGGTGGGAATGAGTGGAATTGCTAAGATTCTACTCAAGATGGGGCATCAAGTCTCAGGATCCGACCTGGTTCGTAACGACAAAATCGTAGGTCTGGAAGAACTAGGTGCCCGGATCACTATTGGGCACAATGCTGCTAATCTCGGTGATGCGGAGATCGTGGTGGCATCCACGGCAATCCCCAAGGACAATATCGAGCTGGTTTCCGCACATCAAAGGGGGATTCCCGTCATCAGCCGAGCGCAAATGTTGGGGCGATTGATGGCGAATCATCGGGGTATTGCAGTGTCTGGAACCCATGGCAAGACCACTACCACCTCCATGATTTCCATGATTTTAACCACGGCAGGGCTGAATCCAACCGTTGCCATTGGCGGAGAAGTAGGAGACTTAGGCAGCAACGCGGTATACGGCTCCGGTGACATTATGGTAGCAGAGGCCGATGAAAGCGACGGGTCTTTCTTAGAACTACCCTGTCATACCGCGGTAGTTACCAATATTGATTCCGAGCACATGGACTACTACAAAGATTTAGACCACATCCTTGCATCCTTCCACCGATTTCTTGAGCAGCTACCCGATGATGGTGCAGCAGTAGTCTGTACCGACTGTCCCAATGTCAAGAAGCTAGTGGAGCGCACATCGAAGCCGGTGATCACCTATGGCCTGACAGGGGAACCCGACATCAGTGCAAAAATGGTGCACCTGATGGGATTGGGTTCAACCTTTGATGTATTTCTGGGGCGGGAGTATTACGGAACCTTTGAACTGAGTGTCCCTGGCAAATACAACGTAGTCAATGCCCTTGCAGCCATTGCTACGGCTAGGCGCTACGGTGTTCCCAAAGAAAGAATATTCGAGGCGCTTCGGAATTTCCATGGCGCCAAGCGGAGATTTGAGATTCTGGGAATGAAGGACGACGTCTTGGTCGTCGACGATTATGCCCACCATCCCACAGAAATTCGCTCCGTCTTGACTGCTGCGAAGGAGTTAGATCGTCGGGTGGTGGCGGTATTTCAGCCCCACCGGTATTCCCGCACCAAGTTTTTCTTGACAGACTTTGCCTCGGCCTTTGCCGACGCTGATGTCGTGGTGTTAACCGATATTTACCCGGCCTTTGAAGCCCCAATTCCAGGAATTTCCGGTCAGTTGCTGGCCACGGAAACCGCGAAGTATCACAATCATGTAATCTATGCCGGTCACCATCAGGGAGTGGTAGGGGCGCTGAGGGAGGTTCGGCAACCGGGAGACCTGGTGATTGTCATGGGCGCCGGGGATATTCGCAAGGTCGGGGAGCAATTTCTCTTAGATGATGCCGCATCAGTTCAGGCTGCTGCTTCAGGCCGTTAGCCACTTTGGGATGGAGTGATCATGATGAATCAACTGGTGATAGAAGGTGGCAAACCCCTTTCCGGTCAAGTTCGGGTCAGCGGCGCGAAAAACGCGGTTCTTAAGCTGATGGCAGCTACTTTGATGGGGCAGGGCCGATTTGTAATCAGCAATGTACCCGATATTGCCGATGTTCACAGCATGGCCAAGGTCTTACGC
>JAAYGB010000051.1 GCA_012727955.1 Bacillota bacterium | reverse complement strand
TCTGTATACTGGTTGGCCACTGAAATCACTCCTAGACCGATTCTATCAGACACACACTATATGTCCAAATCGATTAGGGGGCTTAATAGTCATTAGGGATGTTGTTTTTGCAACCAACACACCCGTTATAGTAAGATTGACAGAAACGTTTACAGGCAGCTTCCCAGCAACAGAAGCCCTGCACACAGCACTCTTGCTTCAGGACTTTTCCGATGCAACGACAATATCCGAGGTAACCGGGCAGCCTGGCGCTCGTTATGCAAGTGCAGCATATAGTTTCCCTGCTGGCAAACACGTTGGAAAAATGAACGTCGGAATAGGATAGTATAACACACCTGAAAAGAAACAGGATCAAGGCAGCTGGGATGATTTACCTTGGTGGGAAGTCTTATCAGGCGAGTACGAAGGCATAATCGGAGTGACCATCGAGCCTGTCAGATAGAAGTTCAGATTACCAAATTACCAAACATTAGACAGCTATAAGCATTCTCTATTTAGACCCCAATGCTGGCGAATGCCAGGTTGGGGTCTTTAGATATCCACAACAAGTGTAGTAGCGTCCAGTATAATGGTGTAAATTCTGGGATCTGGATGGTGGGAAGTAGAAGGAAGAGCCATCCCCTCCTGGTAATGGTTGAGTTGAACAGAAGGAACCAACAGGAGGTTGAGTAGGATGGCTAAACACCAGATTACCCTAGGTGACGAATTTTTGCACCAGCTTTTTTGCGGCGACGGAGATGTGGTTGCGTTCGTCAACACATTTTTGATCCGCTCGGCCGTTAAAAGTGATCCACCCGCGCTAGTCTAGAAGTGATCCACTTGGCCGTTTAGGTTTGATCCACCTTAAGCCCCTTCCTGAGCTGACTCTCCTTCAATCGATATGAGTCGCCGTTCATGTTGAGAATGTGTGCCCTATGAGTAACCCTATCGACAAGAGCTGCAGTGAGCATCGGATCACCAAATGCCGCATTCTTGTATCCATCGGATTATCGTGTACCTGTCTCGAAATAGCCCAGGTCACTGTGTGCCACATATTCAACAGATTTCTCTCGCCTACTAACGCACGCTTTCCAAGCGTATTCCTTCTCTTCCTCCAGCAACTCATTGGGAAGTTGATACTTCCCCGATAGACCATTTACGTTGACAATGATGGGAGATTCCATATCAATCCCGTTTTTGAGTGTAGAGTTATTCCGGTTCTTCACTCGGTAAAACCATGATTGGACGGAATCAATATCACCCACGAGGTCAACTTCAAAGACTTGTATGTTGGGATCTGTCTTTCTTTGATCAAGTCGATTTCGGCAATCTTCTTCGGGGGTAGGTTAAGAGGAGGTTCATCTGCCCCCTCGTTCCGCAGCAGCAATGCAACAAATTGGCCTTTGATTTTGTTTGCCCAACTTCTCACCATAGGCGTAATCCCCCTTTATGGATCCTACTGCTCTTGCCCTCTCGACGGGACACTCGCCAAGTTCACCGACCGGTCCCAGTATTTTTTCACTTCATTTACCTTCTTCGAGCTGCCGTGTAGTTCAGCAAAGATGTCTTCCAAACCAGCGCAGCTAACAATTGTACGTCTTTTAATCTTGTTTTGAGATTATTCTGATTTCCTTGAGTTATCCTAGACACAAAGTTTGGAACTTCAACTCACAACACGCTAAAGCATAGGAGGTGGTTCTCCAGCGTTCTCGAGATACTGAGAAATACAATTTGAGCAATGAGGAAGACGTTCTCAAGAACTAGGGAGGTCCTAATGTGAAAAAACTGTCTGTATTGAGTTTAGTTGCCGTACTCGTGTTGGGACTGAGTGTAGCTGCTCTTGCCAATGTCTCCAACAGGCAGGATGATATAGACGTGACCGTTGACATCCTGCCTCATGTGATTGCTAGCTTTCCACAGTCCATGAGAGTGACCGTAGACAGACTCTTTGAGGACTGGACGAAGAATCAGACCGAAGAGTTTTTCAGTATCACCGCTAATTGTAAGTTTAATATCGCGTTCTCCTGGAGTGGGTTTGAGAACATCGATGAAGAGGTTCGCGAAGTTTTTGAGCACAGTCTGGTCTACGATACCTTCATGAAAGAATCAAGCGATCCTAGCAGCTGGGATAAGAGCTATAAACTCGGGCAAAGAAGAGGCAACGCGAACGGAGTTGACAAAGATTTCGACCCTGGCAAATACGATGGTCGTATATTGCTCGGAGTAAATACAAACGAATGGAAAGAGCACGCTTGGTGGAAACTAGTAGCTGGCCAATATGATCACATTATTACGGTGACGATAGCAGCTATCTAGACAAATCACACTATCCTAGTAAAACAGTGCCTTGGGGTATTTCAGTTCCCCAGGGCGCTTTCTTGTAAGTTGGTATATACTCGATTTCCCGGACGGCAAGAAAAACATAATTAGCAAACAAGGGGTGTGTTCGGATACAACAAACATCGGCAGTAGACTTCCCAAACATCTTGACCCTGTGTATAGAGAGAAGACGCTTCGGGTCTAGTTGAAGAGCCCGGTCGGTATGCATCTGTTCGTTGCTGGACTTTATCTCTATATAGAAAAATGGGATTTTTTCAGCACTCAGTTTAGTCTATCATCATGAGATTACTTACTCAGCCGTGTTAGGGGACTTGTTGCGCACTCAGACTGTTCTAACAGACCCTACTTCATCAGACTCTCCAAAAACGGGCTTTGTTTGCCGAAACTGGTAATAATTAAGTGATCTCTTGCCCTGGTTGCTGAAACAAACAGCAGATTGCGCTCTCTGCGAATAGCCTCTTCATAGTCTGAGCCATCTATGCCGGTAGCGACGACCCGCTTGTGGGGTATAACATCCGCGTTGGCGGCGACCACGAAGACGATGGGATATTCGAGGCCTTTGAGCCTGTGCATAGTTCCTAGAGTAATGCGACCAGATTCCAAGTCTTGATTGCTCCTCCCAGCTATCTGGACAGGGATACCGCTCTTCTCTATCTCCCTAGCGTACCATTCCACCAACCGCCGTGTCCGAGCCATGATGCATACGGTGTCTGGTGCTTGCGTTCTTAGAAGCTCCTGCAGCGAACTCAGCACAAAGCCGAACTCTTCCTGCTGAGTGTCGAAATGCTTGATACATGGCTCCGGCCCGTTAAACAGCGACTGATATCCGTACAGAGTCTCCTCTCCCCCATCGAGATCATCAACGGGCTCGCCTTTGAGAAGGGCCACAGACCAGCGGCGGATCTCTTCGGTAGTTCTGTAGTTGATCCGAAAGCGTGTAGCCCGACCCCTAACTTCGATACCACATCGACTCAGCACTACAGGCCGGCCGTAAACCCGCTGATGGCAGTCACCTACTATAAAAATGTCATTCGGTCCTTATAAAAGAATCCTGCTTATCCGAAATCTGGTCAAACAGTGCTAGGCACACATGCAATGGCTGGCAAAAAGCGACACGAGTTCTAACACCCGAAGACTACTCAGTCCTTTATCGTAGACGGCGACGTTTTCGTTGTTGACTTGCCTCAATCCGTTTGAGGTGTTTTCTTGTTGTCCCCTTACAGGCCTGCGATGGTTTCTGCATTCGGCGGCGTTCTGCTACAAACACAGTATAGCCGCTCTCATTGATGAATTTGCGGCAGCCTCCAAATACACTCCTTAGCTTTTGCTCATACCATACACTCCTCTTAACGACCAGATACAGCCTCCCTCCCTGTCGCAGCCGGGAGAAACTCCCGTCAATAAACCGCCGAGCCACAGCAAAATCGGTGTGATATGGAGGGTTGCTAGCGATGACATCAAATTGGATGTCGGGGTCGATATCCATCAGCCCGTCACTGGGCTGTACCTGTACCTCGCGGGCGAGATTATGTTCACAATTAAGCTGCGTCAATCTCAGAGCCCGAGCATTGGTATCCACCGCCATTACCATCTGCCGAGATTTCTTGCCGGCCACCACTGCTACGGCGCCAGTCCCACAACCTAAATCGAGACAAAGATCGTCGGATGAAATGTCCATTATCTCAAGCATGAAGGCTGTACCTGCATCTAAACCTCTAGGGGAAAACACTCCTGGAGCTCCCTTAAAGTGGCACGCCTCGCCGCCAATGGGAACCTGCCATGAATAGTAACCTATCCTCGGACTTAGGTCTGGCCGGGGGCAATGAGAAAGAAATACTTGGATATCTTGCGCTTTTGCCGCCGCTGGTTGCAGTATCTGCACCTCTTCAAACCATTGGCTCAACTCGTTCACCCAAGCAGTTGAGCTGATTCCCTGATCAATCACCGACAGCAGCCAACCATTTCTGTCCAGCTGTGAAGCAATATGACCAACCATCTCGAATGCGTACTCTCTCGGGTAGGAATGGGTATCCAAGACTGCAAACCCATACGGCCCATTGGGGACCAAGTCAGTAAAAGCAATACTCATTCGTCCACTGTGACCAGAAAGCCACACCCCTTCACCGGCCGTCTTCTCTGGGGAGCACTGCTCTAGAGAAATATCACACAGTGCAGCTACACGCCGGCAAACATCCAATTCATAGTAACAGTAAGCAGCATAACCTCCCTGCTCTGTCCAGAAGCGAGCCACACGCCCTTCCGCGCTACCTATATCCAGGAGGCACCCGCGTCTATGCAGTTGTGGGAAAAGCTCAGCAATAGTCTCCAGCAGCAGTCGGGTGGTTCGGATCATGTCAATGACACCCTTTCCTATGAAAGATGTTTACTACGCGTTTCCACCCATGAATTCCAAACAGGCCTCATACAAGTTTTGGTCCTACGGTCCGCGAATCTACATTACTGTGTAAACAAGATGCTCGACATGCAACACTTAATCCGTTATTCGGTAGAAGTCCTTCACTGTTCCTTCTTAAACCTGAGCTTGCTATGTCAAATAGTACTAAAACTTACCACGGTACTTATCTGATTCTTGGGCTTTTCCTGTTAATTTATCATGGGCAGAGTTGCTCCAGAACCGACATAGAAGATACTGTAAGCCTAGCCTCCATTCGCTAAGCCGGTGATTCATGTCTCTAGCACAACCCATCTCCGCAGACATTTGATCCATATATGATATCATCCGCTCTCCTAATCTCAATGTTAATGGCCACGTTGAAATGGGACCCTCACGTGACCATTGACGCTTAATGACGTGGCGTTCTGACACACGATTTATTAATCGTGTGTTACCAGTCTGTCTCCAACCTGGGATATGTATGCTCCCGACCCATAAGCTTAAGCGAGTCCCTTATATTTTGACTTCTAGAGAGAGGGATTTTGTGAAAGTTTTGAGACCTATTTAACTGGTAGTTGGTAGTTTATAGTTAAGGTTCAACGGAGCGGATAAGAACTGTCTCGATTTCGAAGGAGGGGATTCGAAAGATCATAACCAGGTGAATAGTTCCACTATAACTCCGAGGCTAGACTTGTACAAGCTTAACCCTTATTCAACCCTAGATTAAGCGGAGATTTACAGGATCAGTGGAAAGCAGGTATACACAAGGTTGTACTGACACATTTAGAGGAGCAAAGGTGAGTCGACCCCTTTCAGGGCAGTGAAGACGTGTATGTATCAAGCAGCAACACGAGGAGGTAGAACAATGAGAAGATCAGCTTACTTATTTCCTGTGGTTAGTTTAGCGGTGCTGCTTATTCTAGCGACTGCAGCGTTAGCAAATCAAGATCAAAGAGAGTTTGACATCAACCTAGAAGTACCGGCATGGGTGTTGATTGAGACTGATGTGGAGTCCTTTGACATAACTCTCGGTGACCTTGCTGATGACAAGGTTTATAGCAACGAAGGTGTCTGTTTTTGGTAGTATAAGAATGGCGAAAATGGCAGTCTAATTTTCCAGAGTTGGGTAGAAAAAGGAGTCACCGCATAGCACCCTGGAAATAAGCCTCTAAGCAACTTGTTTGTAAGGAGG
>JAAYGB010000050.1 GCA_012727955.1 Bacillota bacterium | reverse complement strand
GATAAATATTAAATTTGTGTCTTGACAATGGGGGGCACTTTAGTATACCTCTTTCTATTTTCCCGTCTTCCATCAAAACCGCACCTCAACCTTCTCAGGACTGAAGGCTAAGGCTGTATCTCTGCTAACCTCTGTGTGCTATTCCTCCTATCTCGTCTGGCCTCCAATTGCCTAGAAAATTCCGGCAAAACTTGATCTAGATCACGGCTTTGATCGGCCAAAAGGGATATGCTAAATCTGACACAGAGAAACCGATAACCCATTGGATGCAGGGAGGAGAAAGCTCGATGGTAGAGAGACAATTTACTCTCAATGACCGAATTGGAGATATTGTGGCAGCGTTACCGGCGGCGGGGGAAGTCTTTCATCGGTATCGGATTGATTTTTGCTGCGGAGGAGATCGACCCTTGGCCAAGGCTATCGAGGAACAGGGTCTTGACGGAGAATTGGTCCTAGCCGAGTTAGCCAAAGCTCGGGAAAAGGCCAAGGAACTGACGGGGGTCAAGGATTGGCGAACTGCGCCCCTGACTGACTTGGTGGATTATGTGGTGAATACCCACCATGCCTACCTCAGACGGGCGCTGCCACAGCTCAGTGAGCTGACCACTACCATCCTTAGAGTCCACGGTGGGGATCATCCTGAACTTTCGAAGGTACACCGTCTGTTTCACATGCTGAAAATGGAACTGGAGCAGCATTTGATCTTTGAAGAAGAAACGCTATTTCCTCTAGTTAAGGAATACGAGAGTACCGGCAGCCGGGAAACCTTGACCCAGGCTGTAGCAGAGATTGATCGGGTGGAAGGTGAACATGACACTGCCGGAGACATCGTGAAGGAATTGCAGGATGTTACCGATGATTACCAGGCACCTGCCGATGGTTGCGAGACCTATGCTGACACTTATCGGAAGCTGTCGGAGTTGGAGAAGGATCTGTTTGAGCACATTCACTTGGAGAATAACATCCTCCATCCCCGCCTAAGGCAACGACTGGAGCAGTGAGTAAGAATTCGGAGTGGTATCCTTGAGTGAGCTTGTGACCAAAGCAACCATTAGTTGTCAGGACTGCACCCATAGTCTATGTGTAGGGAGAGTCCCTATTTTTTCCAGCTTGGGCCAAGAGGCTCTGGATCAGATTGCCGCGTTGGTTACTCAGCGGGATTTTGCGAAGGGTGAGCTAATTGTCCCCGAGGGAAGGGATCTCGGGGGATTGATTATCATTAACTCCGGTCGAGTGAAAACCTTTCGCTACACCTCCGACGGAAGGGAGCGAATCCTGCAGATTCTCACCGACGGAGACTTTGTGGGAGAGAAGAACCTCTTAACGCGCCAAAGGTTGACCTACTCCGCGGAAGCTCTGGTGGACACCAAGACATGCTTCATCAGCCGGGAGGCCTTTCACCGGCTGATGCGAGAATATCCTGACATTATCTTCGATATCACTTCCGAGTTATGCCGCCGACTGGAGCGCCTGGAAGGGATGATCCAGCAGCTGGGCCTAGGTGAAGCCACACAACGGGTGATTGCCGTGCTCTGGGAGTTTGCCCAGCAGTACGGGGAACAGACCGACAGCGGGACACTGATATCCTTGCCCCTAAGTCGGGAGGACCTGGCCAACTACATTGGTGTAACCCGAGAAACCATCAGCCGGAAGCTTAACCAAATGCAGGCAGAGGGAATCCTTCGGCTCATAGGGAACAGGAAGGTTCTTGTATACGATCTGGATAGTCTAGTGACCCGGCAGCACTAAGTAAGCTGTCTGATAGGGGAGGACTTAATGATGGATAAAATGGAACAGCTTGTCCAAGTTCTAAAAAGGCTTAATTCTGGAGAACCTGTGGCTCAGGTGAAGGCAGATGCCCAGGAGCTCCTGGCAAATATTGACCCGACGGAATTGTCCATTGCAGAGCAACAATTGATCGAAAATGGAATGGCACCAGAGGACTTGCGGGGCCTGTGTACAATTCACATCGAAATGCTGTCCGATGAGCTGGCGCAGTTGAAGGCTTCTGTGGACCCAGGACACCCCTTGCATACCTTTATTGCCGAACACGATGCCCTCCTAGACTTCTTGCAGGAGTTAGATAAGCTCAACTATGAGCTTCAGCAGGAAGCTGAGATTGATCCTGACTCGCAGCTGATCACCGACCTACAAAGGGTGGCGGATGGTCTAGTCAACGCGGAGAAACATCATTCCCGAGAGGAAGACGCTTTATTCCCAGTGATGGAGGCCGCGGGGATCAATGGACCACCTACGGTAATGCGCCTGGAGCACGACGATCTCAGACCACGGAAGCAGGAGCTCTTGCAGCTGGCCCGAAACTGCCGTTCCCTTTCCACCGCTGAGTTTAAGACCAAACTCGATGAGTTGGCCAAGTACATTGTCTTTAACCTCCGGGACCATATCTTCAAGGAGAATCACATTCTTTATCCCACGGCCCTCGATGCTATCAAGGGTGACGAGGCGTGGGTGAAGATCAAGAAAAACTGCGATAAAATCGGGTACTGTACCTTTTCTCCCGATAGTGCCCTAGATTGGACGGCCTAACCCTGACAAGTTACCGGTAAAGCAAAACCGCCCCTAAGGGTTTCTCCTCGGGGCGGTTTTTTGCATTGTCCGAAAGCTATCCGGTAGGGCTGTTGGCTGTTCCTTAACAGGGCGATGATCTACCTTGCTAACGGGCCATAAACTCCTCATTGAGCATGGGAAGTTTGTCCTCGAACCGGGCCTGTTTGACCAGGGGAGTGTCCCGAATTGCCGGCACCAGGGAGTCGTAGGCCGGGCGACTTCCTTTGTAAATTACCCCGATGGGAATCTCATCGCCCCACTTGTGGGCCAGCTCCCAGGCTGCCCTGCGATCGGTGGGATCGTGTCCTTCGATGGGTGTCACCCGTTCCCGGTACCAGGAGTGGGTATTTAGATGGTTGAAGGATACACAGGGTTGCAGAATATCAACAAAGGAAAAGCCCCGTTGAGTAATTGCTTCCGCGATGGTGTCCACTAGGTGGTCCCCAGCACCGGAAAAGGATCTGGCCACAAAGCTGATATCGGCGGATATTGCCATCACTAGGGGATTAAAGGGCTCGGTGAGCACCCCCCAGGGCGTAGTTCCGGTGATATACTCCGGTTCCGTGGTGGGTGAGGCTTGCCCCTTGGTCAATCCGTAAATCTGATTGTTGTGCACCAGGTAGGTAATGTCAATATTGCGGCGCAGGGCATGCAGGAAGTGGTTTCCTCCTTCGGCATATCCGTCTCCGTCGCCTCCGACGACGATCACAGTGAGGTCATGATTGGCTAATTTAATGGCGGTAGCCGCGGGTAGACTGCGGCCATGCAAACCGTTAAAGGTGTTGACGTTGAGGTAGTGGGGCAGCTTAGGTGCCTGTCCGATACCAGAGACAATCACTACTTCGTGGGGAGCTTTCCCGATTTTGGCTAAGGCACGGGGAATGGCGTTGAGGATACCGAAATTACCACATCCAGGACACCAAGCAATTTCTCGATCACACTTGTAATCCGTTACATCTACCACTATTTCTCCCCCCTGATTTCGCTAAGTCGGTCTAGGATGTCTACGGCCGTGAAGGGTCTTCCATCGGACCGCAGGATCTTGTCGGTACATTCCACACCAGCCTCGGCTCGGAGTAGACGGGCAAACTGACCGGTATAGTTCTGTTCCACAACAATCAACTGAGATACTCCGGCTACCGCCGCTGTGACAGTGTCGGGATTCAAAGGCCAGACATGGGTCCAATGGATCATTTTGGCCTTGGTGCCCCTGGCATTCAGTAGATCAACGGCTTCCTTGACGGCCCCATAGGTGGTGCCCCAGCAAACCAATGCCAGCTCTGCCGTGGCATCACCGTAAATCTCTGGGCTTGGCATCGCCTTGCGGGCCAATTCTAGCTTTCTATTTCGTTTGGCGTTTTGAGCATTGCGGGTCTCAGCATCCTCGATCAGGTGCCCCTCTTCATCATGTTCGTCGGTACAATAGACAACTAGCGACTTACCGAATCCAGGGATAAATCGGTCAGAAATTCCCGATTCCGTTACTCTGTAACGTCGGTAGTTGGGGTATCCTGCTTCCTCATCAGAGGTGACCAATTGGCCCCGGTCGATGGTAACGGAGTCAAAGTCAAAGGCCGGAATCGTCCTTTGGGCATCGGCTAAGTGCTGATCTGTGAGGACAATGACAGGACATTGGTAAACATCCGCGAGATTGAAGGCTTCCGCGGTAATGGCGAAGGCTTGCTCATGGGTTCCTGGCGCCAGAACAATCTTGGGGAACTCTCCGTGCCCCAAATGGATCGCGAAATTGAGGTCCTCCTGGGCGGTACGGGTGGGAAGGCCAGTGGCAGGACCGGGCCGTTGGGCGTCGATGATGACGACGGGAGTTTCATTCATGCCTGCCATCGATACCGCTTCCCCCATGAGGGCTAACCCGCCACCGGAGGTGGCCGTCATGGAACGAAGGCCGGCGTAGGAGGCGCCGATGGCCATCACCACCGCGGCGATTTCGTCCTCGGCCTGTTCCATATGGATCCCAAATTCTTCACCCTTGGTAGCAACATATTCGGTAATAGAGGTGGAAGGGGACATGGGATAGGCACTCATGAATTTGAGGCCGGCAGCAATGGCGCCAATGGCAATCGCGGTATTGCCGCTAACCAGGATCTGCCCGGTGCTGGTACCCTGAGTTTCAGGAATCGTAAAGCGACCCTGGGGAATTGCCTGACCCTGAGCGTAACCCTCCTTGGCTGCGGCAATGTTTGCCTGAATAACCTTGTCGCCCTTGTCGGCAAAGGTGTCTTCCAGCAAGCGGTTAATCAAGCTCAGGTCCTTACCCAACACTCCCCACACTGCGGCAACGGCCACGGTATTGGCCATTATCTTGTTGCCGTGTCTGGAGGCGATTTCGGTAAAGGGAACGGGAAAGCACCGATGAGGATCATCACACCCAATACCCTTAATGTCAGGATCATAGATCACCACCCCATTGGGGTTGAGGGCTTCCATATGTCGTGCGGTGGTCTCTCGATCTAAGGCAATGAGAATATCGACCCGTGGAGCCGGTGCCACAATGGGGTCAGGGCCAAACCGAATGTTGTAGAAGTTGTGGCCGCCCCGGATCCGTGACTCGTAGTCTTGATTAGAAAAGAGCTGGTACCCTTCAGCATGGAGTGCCTTGGACAGCAACTGACCGACGGAGCGCAGCCCTTGGCCGGCTTCACCGCCAATTCTGATACAGCAGTCCCGCAATTGGATCATCCTTTCCCCTGGGAACTGGACCTAGCTCCCAATCACTTGGTGTTAGCCTTCCACTACGACTACGTTTTGAACGTAGAATACCCGAAAAAGGGAAGGCCAAAACCTTCGGTGAGCCGATCCTGCCCCGGGAGGGACAAGTCACACTCGAACGCTGATCAAATTGCCGGACTCATATCTCCTTAGTCCACGGTAGAACAAGGTGATGGCCACCAGGCCCAAGAGGACAGCTCCCCCGGCCATCGCCAGCAAGATTTCTATGCGGTGGAGCCGGATTATCTCCGTTGGTACCCAGGTGATTAGACCCGCGGGAATCACGGTGAACAAGAGGATCCGGGCTGAACCACGGAACATGCTGTTGGGATACATCGCAAAGGTGATGAGGGCATTGAACAAATGGGCTGCCATGGTGGCGGAATTTCCAATGTAGAAGGAGATGGAATGCACGGCAACTCCAAAGAACACAAATATCGCCCCGGTAAGGACACTGGCTGTGATCAACAAAAGGGTATTGTACCAGCTCACTGCGCCGCTGATTCCATAGACCAGCACACCAAAGACAAGGTCTCCCCAGGCGGAAACATCCATGCGGCTGACCAGGATGTGCAGCAGAACAGGTTTGGGTTGAGCCAGGTAGAAATCCAGGTGGCCTTCGGCAATAATCCGACTGATGCTGTTGCAGTTGCCCATCAGCCCTAGGGCCAGAGCAAAGCCGATGGCAACTACAGCATAGAGCAACAGCAATTCGGAATAGGACCAGCCCTCAATCCTTGGGAAGTTCTGGAAGAATAACCACCAGAAGACCGCCCAGAGGGTGTTGTTGAGGACCATGCCAAAAACCTGGGTCAGAAAGCTGCCGCGATACTCCATGGCCATGCTCAGGTTGGCTCTCACGTAGTACCAGGCAAAGCGAAGATTGCTAACCACCGTTGACATTGAGCTTTTTCACTCCCATCCGGTATATTCCCGTCACGATCAAAGCCAGTGCCAACAGCCATCCGATTTGACCGGCGGTAAGCTGTCTCCAGTGCGCAGAATCATATTTGACAAACATTTTTGCCGGACCGTGAACTACATAGCGAAGGGGCAAGAGCCCCGCCATTTTCTGGATAAATCTAGGAAACAGCTCCAGGGGAAGCAGCATTCCTCCCAGTAGGAACAGGAACTTTTGGTAGATGAAATAGATTGATCGAGTATCCTCTAACCAAAAGGCAGCCAGCCCGATTGCCATGAGCAGACAGAACTGAACTGCCGAGGAGAGAAGTACAGACAGCAGCAGGTTGGGAAGGCCGCTGAAGGTGACCGGTGGGTTACCGATGGTCAACATCACCACCAGAGAGCCGATTAGCACGTTGATCACAAAACGCAGAGAGACTTCGGCCAGGAATGTGGCGTAGTGGTAGAGCAGGTAGCTATAGGGTTTTGTCAGCCCGTAGGCAATACTGCCCTGTTTCACTTCAAAATCGATGGTATCTGTCAGTCGCGGGTGGGACAAGACGATGGCTTCGGCAAACATGAAGTACCAAATCACCTCAGCTAGGGTATATCCACGGAGGTTGGTTAAGCCGGCAGAGCCATAGGCCACCCGCCACAGCTGAGTGAAGATGAAGACGAACATCACCAGGGAGAGCCCGCTCCAGACCAGATCCATGACATAGACGAATCTATTTTGCAAATTGATGGTGAAAATCGCCCAGTACTTACCCAGGGATGGAACTGATCTTCCTTTAGTACTGGTCATAGGTTTCCTCCCTCCTTGCCACTCCTGTGTTAGGCAGTGCTGGCGGGGTCTTGACTGAGGTAGATCTGAGCGATGACCTGTTCCAGTGGGGGATTTGAGATATTCACGTCGACTATTGGATAGTGGGTCATCAAGTATTCCAGTAAGGCGCCAAGGTCTGTACCGTCGGTATCGACGATGAGCTTCACGCCGTAATCGGAGCGCTTAACTATGGTGGCACCGGGACAGTCAAATTCTGCAACGGCTGTCCCTAGTCTCAAGTCGATCACCTTTTCCCTAATGTACTCCCTCTTCATGGTAGATACAGAGTCGTCGAGAATGATGGTACCGTGATGAATCACAATGGCCCGTTTGCAGATTGCTTCTATGTCTCCAGTATCGTGGGAGGTGAGGAAAATGGTGGTTCCTTCTTCCTGGTTCATCCACTTGATCAGATCGCGGATCCTTTGGCGAGCAATCACATCGAGACCGATGGTGGGTTCATCGAGGAGAAGTAAGTCCGGTTGATGTAGGAGTGAAGCTGCAATCTCACAGCGCATCCGTTGCCCCAAGGACAAGCGGCGCACGGGAATGGTCAGCAGTTCCTCAAGCTCGAAGGCTTCTACGAGCATCTCTTTGCGGGCCTGGAAGCGCTTGGGTTCTAGTTCATAGACTCTGGCCAAGAGATTGAAGGTATCCTCGGGGGGAAGGTGATACCACAGCTGTGATTTTTGGCCAAAGACGGAGCCGATGCGAAAGGATAACTGCTGACGCTGTTTCCAAGGGACCATTCCCAAGACCCTAGCTTCTCCCGAGGTGGGATGCAGGATACCGGTTAGCATTTTGATGGTAGTGGACTTGCCCGCTCCGTTGGGCCCAATGAAGGCTAGAATCTCTCCGGGCTCCACCTGAAAGGAGATATTGGAGACGGCTTCCACTTCCTGAAAGGTTGGATTAATCACCGATGCCAAGCTGCCCCGCAAACCCGGCTGTTTTTGCTTTGTGCGAAAAACTTTACTCAGGTTATTCACTTGGATGATCGGCATAGTCTCATCTCCCCGGGCTTCTTGCAACATGGATATTATTGCCATTATATTCTGACAATCAACCGCTGTCAAGAAGAGCAAGTCGATGTACAGGAGCCTTCGCAGGGGAGGGATGGATATCGTTACCGGCGAAATGATGTTAAATCCAGAGGCAGGCTGCTTCTGACTAAGACCCAGCTATATGGTACGCCTGAAGAGAGGAGCAAGGAGGCGGGCTAGAGGTGAGGCGTTATCAGGTTCTTTTTCACATCAACGAGACAGCTAAGTGGACTGCGCTGCTGTCCAATGTCAGCAACCTTTTAGGTGATTTAGCAGAAGAGGGCATCGCCATCGAGGTGGTGGCCAATGGTCCGGCAGTAATAGGCTATCTGCCCGGTGAGGGCGAAGTTGAAGCACTAGCTGCCATGGCTGCTCTGGCGGAGCGGCAGGTTGACTTTGTTGCCTGTGGAAACTCCCTGCGAGCGCGCCAGATCCAACCCACGGCTTTACCCGATTGGGTAAGGGTTGTCCCAGCGGCTATCACTGAATTGGTGAAAGGACAAGCAAAGGGATATATCTACATCAAACTCTGAAGGGAGGAAGAGAGATGGCACAGGAGGAGATTGCGCCCCAGATCGATCCTGCCACCGAAGCCTGTGTGATGGCCTTTATCGACCTGATTCATGAGCGGAAGCTTGCCGGGAAACCGGTATTGGCCGCTACCCATAAGACCATTGCTCGGTGGTTGTCGGAACGGACGGGACTGAGAATTATCCCCCGACATGTGCAGGTGTTGACTCAGGTGATGGAACAGGCCAATCTCATCACCATCGGCGGTGGAGGGATTGGCCTGCCAAATACCTATGCTTCCCGGGAAGATGCCATGGGCCCGGAACAATTTTGGAATCAAGTGGACGCTTTACTCATGGTATGGCAGCATCCATCCCGGCATGCTATGCAGGCCGACGACTAGTTCACCCAACTAGTCCCGCAGGAGCCAGTAGGCCACCTTTTCCACCCCGGCGATGATCTTGTCTAGATCTTCGTCGGTGAGGAAGGGATTGATATCAAAATGGATGGAGCGGCGCAGTAGGCTGTCGGTCTGCGGGCACATGCCTGGGTAATACTCAACTTCAGGATAGCAGCTAAAGGGGAACCCCTTGGAGTTTAGCGTTCGCTTCTGTAACAACTGGTAAGAGGTGTGGTAGCTGTGTCCCAGACTGGAATAAAGCCACCAATTGGGAATTCCCTCGGCCGATAGGGCCCGAGAAAATTCCTCGCCCTTGGCTTCCGGCACAAACATTACCAGCGAGATTCCCAGGTCTCCTTCGGGATCGTGGACCCGTTGAAACTCGATGGGGTATTGTGGGCTCAGGGTCGCCAGTCCCGCCTTGAGTTTGCGGTGACGGGCCCGGGGTTGCGCCAGGATGCCATCAAGTTTTTTCAGCTGCTCTCCCGCCACGGCACCACTGAGCTCCGGCATCCGCAGGTTGAGGGCGATCACAGCCTGTTCCCGACTGGCTCCAGGGAAGTTCCCGTTGTTATGAAATCGCACAGCCCTTTCGTAGACGTCGGGGTCCTTGGTCACCACCACTCCACCGTCCCCGGTGGTGAGTACCTTTTCATGCTGCAGGCTAAAGGCCGCTGCATCCCCGAAGGTGCCCACATGCTGCCCCTGGAAAGTGGCGCCACAGGACTGAGCACAGTCTTCGATGAGCAGCAAGCCGTGCTCCTTGGCAATGGCGCTGATGGCTGTGATGTTGCTGGGAACTCCTCGCATGTGGACGGGGACTATCGCCTTGGTGCGGGGGGAAATTTTCCGGCGCAGGTCCTCCAGGTCCATCCCCAGGGATTCGTCCACCTCGACAAAGACCGGAATCGCCCCGGTGGCCAGGATGGCGTGGGCGGTAGCCACATAGTAGAACGCGGGAACCAGCACTTCATCACCGCAGGTGAGGCCCAGGCTGGCAAAGGCGATGTGCAGGGCCGCGGTTCCCGAACAGACCGCCAGGGCATAGTCAATTCCCAGCCTGGCGGCAAAGTCCCGTTCAAACTCTGCTACCTTCCGAGCCCCCGGCGCATACCGAAACAGCGCTTGACTTTCTAGGACTTCTAGGACGGCCTGTCTCTCTCGATCATCGAGGAGGCGGGCCCCCTGCAAGCGGGAATTGAAATCGCCGGAACTAATTGGCGTTCCTCCGTGAATGGCAAGTTTTTCCATAGCGGTGAATCTCTCCAATTCTATCTAGGCTCCCTTAGTTGGAGCCTCTGTTTTTGCCCTATCCACAGACGGCATTAAGCCAGGCCTTGGCGATGAGACCGTGACCGGCCAAGGTGGGATGGACTCCATCGGCAGCCCAGAAGGCCGGTTCACGCCGGGCGGACGCCGCAGCGAAGATTCCATCCAAGGGTACGTAGATAGCGTCAAATTCCCGGGCCAGATCTCTGACCGCGGTGATTCTCGGGTCTAGGTCCTCTCGCCAGGCTCTCCGATCCTCGGGGTAGGGCAGGACAAAGGGATCACACAGGATCAACTTCGCTCCCGTTGTTTCCACCGTCTGAGTCAAGATCCGTCGATAGCAGGCGGTAAATTCATCGATGGGCGATACCAGGTCACGATCGTATCTTCTCCAGGTGTCGTTGATGCCGATCAGAATGCTGACCCAGTCTGGCTGCAGCTGGATGCAATCTTCTTCCCAGCGGGTTTCCAGATCATAGACTCGGTTACCGCTGATGCCGCGATTGAGCACCTCAAGATTGAGCTCCGGAAGTTCAGCCCAAAGCCGGGCAGCGATCAGGGCGGGATAGCCGCCGCCTAAGTCAAAGGTGTTGTTGCGGTCTCGACCGCAGTCGGTGACACTGTCTCCTTGAAACAGAATCCGTGCTTGGGGCGCAAATGGGGTATTCATTAGGGTTCACCTCGTTTTTCGCTGTTAGAGTCCAACTAGCCCTGTCCTTAGGAAGGGTAAGCTAGACTCGCTTTGAAGAATTCGATTATACTGCTGGCTTTCCCTTGTTGGATGAGGGGAAGGCCCTGGCAGGAACCAGAAGACAGCTGTAGAAAGCCTTGGAGAGGCCTAAGATTGGAGGAGAGATTGTGAGTAAGGATTTTCACGGGGTCATACCTGCGTTGCTGTCGCCCTTTCGTGTCGATGGAAGGGTAGACACCGATGCAATTATTGCCCTGGTGGACTTTTTAATTGATAAGGGGGTTCACGGTCTCTATCCCTGTGGGACTACAGGAGAGGGAATGCTGCTGAACTCCACGGAGCGGAAGGAAGTAGCGGAAGCTGTAGTGGATGCGGCCAATGGTCGAGTGCCGGTAATGGTCCATGTCGGTTCCTTCTCCACCACTGAGACGGTGGAGTTGGCGCAGCATGCTCGCTCCATCGGTGCCGATGCCATTGGAGTGGTGGCGCCTTACTTTTACAAGTTCGATGCCACTGGGTTATTGACCCATTACCGCAGGGTAGCGGAAGCGGTTCCCGATTTGCCGCTATATATCTACAATTTGCCGGCCAACAGCCGCAATGATATCAGTCCCGCTCTGGCAAAGGAGATTGCCTCCTATTGCCCCTCGGTGGCGGGAGTGAAGGATTCCAGTAAGGATGTGGCTCGCCTCCAGGATTACATTTCCGTCCTTGGTGAAGGCTATCGGGTGATCGTCGGCAGCGATGTTCTCTTCTTGCCGGCCTTGGCCGTTGGCGGTGTTGGGGTGATTTCTGCCGTAGCCAATGTTTTTCCGGAGCTGATGGTCAGGTTGTACAAAGCCTACACCGATGAAGATCTGGAGACAGCTCGCCGGTTGCAGTATCAGGTGAACCAAGTCCGGGATATTCTCAAGCAGGGCCCCTATTTGGCTCGCTTCAAAGCCGCAGTATCTCTCCGGGGTATTTCCTTTGGTGGGATAAAGGCACCCTTAAGGGGTTTGGAGTATCAAGAAGTAGATGAGCTACGCAAGGAACTAGCAGAGCTATCCTTGCTGTAGGTTAGCTTTGAAGACATACCAGCGTGATATAGGGAAAGGCGGGAGGCGGTCTTAGCCTCGGTTCCCGGGGTTTTGTCGCCGGAGGACAATGACGTATTATATAGGACTAGATATTGGAACATCCAGCTGCCGAGCGGTAGCCTTTGACCGGGAGTTTAACCTGCTGGCCAGTGCCAGCGGAAGCTACGCATTATCCATACCTCGGGCCGGGTGGGCAGAGCAGGATCCCGATGAGATCCTAGATTCCGTGGTCCAGGTGATAAATGAGGTGATGGCCCACCCAAAGCTGCAGGGGAAAAAACCAAAGGCCATTGGGATCTCCGCGGTGATGCACAGCCTAATCTTGCTGTCCTCTGAGGGAAACCCTTTGACGAAGGCGATTATCTGGGCAGACTTGCGGTCCCGGGACCAAGCCCAGCAGTTGGTTCAGCGGGCACAGACCGATGACCTGTATGGCCGTACCGGTTGCCCGGTGCATCCCACCTATTTGCCGGCCAAGTTATTGTGGCTGAAGGAGAATCAGCCGGAACTAATGGCCAAGACGGCGAAGATCCTCTCCATCAAGGGCTACGTGGTGTATAAGCTGACGGGGCAAATTCTGGAGGAATTCTCTACAGCTTCGACAACGGGACTCTTCAACCTAGAGACGATGGATTGGGACGATGGGGCCGTTGCCGCGGCGGGAATTAGTCGGGACCTGTTACCCCAACTGGCGGATCCCATGACGGTTTTGCCGGGCTTTGGCGGCCAGTATGCCGAGAGTCGCTCTCTTCCCATGGATATACCTGTGGTGCTGGGAGCAACGGACGGAACTCTGTCTAACTTGGGGTCGGGGGCCGTTCGCCCGGGCCAGATGGTGGCCATGGTGGGAACCTCGGGAGCGGTGCGGGCTGTAATGGACTCTCCGAAACTGGATCCGAAGCAGCGGTGTTGGTGTTATTACCTAGCCCAGGGCAAGTGGGTCAGTGGCGGAGCCCTGAACAACGGCGGCAATATAACCAATTGGTTTCGCCATAATTTTGGCCAGGGCGCTCAGCGGGAGGCAGAAAAGCGAGGGCTGGGAATTTACGAACTTCTCGATCAATGGGCCAGCTCTGTCCCGGCGGGCAGCCGAGGTCTGGTCTTTTTGCCGATGTTGTTTGGCGAACGCAGTCCCGGGTGGAATCCCGATTCCCGGGGAGTTTTGTTTGGGCTAAACAGCGGACACGGCGCCCCAGAGGTCTATCGGGCGATGATGGAGGGTGTCACCTTCCACCTGTTTGGGGTGTATGAGGCCCTGGTTGAGTTGCTGGGCCGGCCCCAGCAGATCTTGGCTTCCGGAGGATTCGCCAACTCCCCGGTGTGGGTTCAGATGATGGCCGATGTCTTTGGTGTCAGTGTTCAGCTGCCGAAGGTGTTGGAGGGATCTGCCTTTGGCGCAGCCTTCCTAGCCGCCGTTGCCCTCGGTGAGGTGTCGAATTTAGATGCGGTGACGGAACTGGTAGTGGTGGAAGCAGAGGTTGAGCCTGACGGGACAGCAACCAAGAGATATCGGGAGCTGTATCGGTTGTATCGCTCCTTGTATGAGAAATTGACTCCGGAGTTTGCTGAAATCGCGAAGTTTCAGGAAGGGTGAGTTACCATGGAGTGGCTCTGTCGCCACTACAAGACGAAGCAGCCGGTCAAGGTAGAGATGGATGAGAACCAGCGCTGGCAGGTGACGCCGGTGTCCGCGGAGGTAGAGCTGGAGATTGGACCCGGCGATCGGGAGTTGATTCTGGCACCGGGACTGATGGATATGCAGATCAACGGCTATTGTGGGGTGGATTTCAACCAGCCGGACCAGCTATCCTTGGAAAAGATTTTCTCTGTGGTAGCCGCCCAACGGGCACTGGGTGTTGCCTATTTTCTCCCCACGATTACCACCGGTTCCTTTGAGCGAATGAGTCGATCCTTAGCCTTGATCGCCGAGGCAATGGAGGACGACAATTGGGGTCAATCGATGCCGGGCATTCACATGGAAGGTCCCTACATCTCTGCTGAGGATGGTCCCCGGGGGGCCCACCCCAGGGAGGAGGCCAGACCACCGGATTGGGAGGAGTTTCTCCGTCTGCAGGAAGCGGCCAGAGGCAACATTCGGCTGGTAACCCTCAGTCCGGAGTATCCCGAGGCGCTGGATTTTATCGCTAATCTGGTTAAGTCCGATGTTATCCCGGCCATTGGTCATACCAATGCCACACCGGAGCAAATTCGCCAGGCTGTCGATGCAGGAGCGGTGATGTCAACTCACTTGGGTAATGGTTCCCATGCCATGGTTCCCAGGCACCCCAACTACATCTGGACCCAGATGTCCGAGGATCGCCTGTGGGCCGGTCTCATCGCCGACGGATTCCACCTGCCTCCCGACGTGTTTAAGGCCATGGTCCGCAGTAAGGGGGAGCATCGGGTGGTGTTGGTGTCCGATGCGGTGTCTGTGGCGGGCTTGCCGCCAGGGCACTATCGAACCTTGGGGATGGAGGTTGAATTACAGGCAGAAGGGGTGGTCCGGCTTAGCGGAACTCCCTACCTGGCCGGTTCTGCTTTGACTCTGCTTCGTGCCGTTACCAATGCCCAGGAGATGGGGGAAATCCCCTTTGCCGTGGCGGTGGATATGGCTTCCTATCATCCCCAGAGGTTGCTGGCTGAGCACGGAGGAAAAACTGTGGGCCTAGAGTCCGCTGGTACCTTCACGGTCCTGGAAAGGGCCGCTGATCAGACCCTGAAGGTAGAACTTTTGGTGATGGGACATCGGAGGGTGTATCAGGCGGAACAAAGCCAGTAGGGCTTGGCGTTAGGTTGTCAGCAAATTGAATCTGTAGTATGATATGGTTGTGTCAGACTTTGCCCTTGGCAAATTGGATAACTACGGCGAATCGGTAATCTAAACCCGGAGACAGAAGTCTTCCAGTAGACCCGTTCTACTTGCGATTACAGAAAGTGATTGCCTTTATGCCGGCTGCCGTAGGTGGTGACAAGGGAACAAAGCCTATGATCTAGGAATTTACTACATATTTCAAAAATAACGGGCCACGAAGGTCAGGGATCGGGCACCAGTCCGATTGCCGCGGACAAAGTCCGCTGCCTTCGTGGTCCTTTTTTTGAGTAAAGAAGGTGATGGCAGATGCAGGATTGGGAATTGGCTAGGACCCTGTTGGAAACTTCCACAGCGGCCTTAGTGGTGGTCAAAGATGGCACCGAAGTGACCAGGGAAGAGGGCAAAGGTGTGCTCCCTCTGCTGCGGGTTGTAAGCAGCGTCGACCCAGCCAGGCTGTGGCAGGCCTCTCTGGCCGATCGAGTCATCGGCAAGGCGGCAGCCTTCTTAGCGGTGAAGGGCGGTATGACGACGGTGTACAGCCCAGTGATGAGCGAACCAGCGGTGGCGGTCTTGGAACAACACGGGGTAGAGGTTCACTATGAGGTCTTAGTGGAGAACATCATGGGCCAAAGACCCGGTGAGCTTTGTCTAATGGAGCAGATGGTGGCAGAGATCTCGGAGCCTGGGGAGGCTTTCCGGCGATTGGCAGAGTTCTTCCAAAATCAAGGTGTAAAGCTGTCTCGAGGTGGGGCAGAGTGAAAACCAATTCTCCCGCCGTGGAGCTAACAGGGGTGACCGCGGGATACGACGACCAACCGGTACTTCGTTCCATTGATTTTGTCGTACCCCGAGGACACCTAGTCGGAGTAGTGGGGCCCAACGGCATCGGTAAGACAACTCTGTTCCGGGTAATCCTAGGGCTTCTGCCAATTCGATCGGGACGGGTCCAGGTCTTGGGACGGGAACTGGTGGATCGGGCTACCCGGCGATGGGTGAGGCTGCAGACGGGATATCTGGCTCAACAAAATGATCCCGGCCAGATGCCTATCACAGTGCTTGACGCTGTCTTGCTGGGTCTGTGGGGTAGCTTTCAGTACCGGTACTGGCCAGGACCCAAGGATCGAGAAAGGGCCTTGGCAGTACTGGAGGCCGTAGGAATGGCAGCCTATCGAGATGCCGATTGGAAGGAGTTGTCTGGGGGACAACAACAGCGGGTGTCCCTAGCCCGGGCCCTAGTGCGGGAGCCGCAGCTTTTGATCCTGGACGAGCCCACCACCTATCTCGATGAAAGGGCTCAGCAGGAGTTAATGGAGCTGATCTATGGGCTCCATCGCAGCCGGGATTTGACCACTTTGATGATCAGCCATGACAGCAAGTTGATGACCGGCGCCGATGCCGTCTACCGGCTGCATGCCGCGGGACTGGAAAGAGTGGTGATTTGATGACGTTACAGCAGATGGTGACCATCCCTTTCATGCAGCGGGCGCTGGTGGGACTATTGGTGGCGGGGGCTACCTTTCCGATTTTAGGGGTGCTCATCGTCAACTTGAACCTGCAGGTGATCCGGTTTGCCCTGATGCACGTTGGCCTTCTGGGAGGGGCAGTAGCGCTGGTGGTTGGCTTTGATCCTCTGTTGGGAGGAATTGGGGGAATTGCCGCGGCTTCTCTCCTGTTAGGTCCCGTCGCGGATCGCACCAGAGTCAACACTCCAGCGGCAGCGGGGTTGTTGATGACGGGCTCCTTGGCCGCCGCCTTCATCCTCTTTTACAAGACGGGGATTCCGGCTATGCAGGCCTTTGACCTTTTTGCCGGCAGCGTCCTGATGCTGCGGCGTCAGGATGTGCTGCTCACCGTGGCCTTGGCAGCGGTGATTCTGATTGCGGTGATTCGGTGGTATCGTGATGTGCAAATTGTCCTCTTTGATTCCCGCTTGGCGGTGGCCCTGGGAGTTCCCGAAACCGCTATTAGATACGTGTTGCTCACCATGGTGGGTCTGGCTATTGCCTTGGCCATTCGCTTGGTGGGAGCTCTGCTGCTGGATGCTCTGTTCCTGCTGCCGGCCACGGCCGGCTTGCGCCTGGGACGAAATCTGGGCCAGGCCTTTCTCTGGTCCTCGGGATTGGGCCTGGTGACTGCTGGAGGCGGAGTTGTCCTGTCGGTACTGTGGGATCTACCCATTGGGGCCAGTGTGGCCGCGGTGGGAGTGGTAGTAGTGGGGTTGTCCTATCCCCTGGAACTAGGACTAAGAAAACTAAGGGTACAGAAGGGAGTTGGAGCCAATGGATAGGAGACTCACGGCAGTAGTTCTTACTCTAGTAATGATGATGGTGTTGGCTTGGACGGTGGTAGGTGGCGCCGCTGATGGAGGTTCAGACAAGGTCTATGTGGCCTCAACGGCTTGGACCGGCGCCATTGCCAGGGCTGCGGGGGCAAGAAATGTCCAGGTGCTTGCTCCCTTGGATCTGCGGCATCCTCCGGAGTACGATTTTCGTCCCTCCGATGTTCAGAAGGCCCTTGAGGCAGATATGATTTTCTGGGGCGGGTACGAGGGCTTCATCCGCAACCTGGTGGCTGCCAATGACATTCCTGAGGAGAAGCTGTGTATAGTCGCCACCAACAATAGTCCCGACCACTTGGTGGAACATACTCGGGCTCTGGCAGAGAAGCTGGGCACCCAGGATCTGCAGCGGGCCTGGGAAGCTGAGTTTGTTCCCCTGTCACAAAGGGTGCGGGAGCGGGCTGCTGCCCAAGGAACGGAGAATATTAAGGTACTGGTTAGTTTCCATCAAGAAAAGCTAGTTCGATGGTTGGGTTACGATGTGGTTGGTATCATCGGTGTCAACGAGCTTACTCCCAACCAAATCGCTGAATTAATTGCCGCTGAGCCGGACATGGTAATTGAGAACTGGCACAGCGCGCAGGCGCAACCGGTCGCGGAAGCCGCCGGTGCCAAGTATGTGGAGTTGCTTAACTTCCCCGGCACCCACGGCACCGATACCATCGATTCGGTGTTTATCTACAATATGCGGCAGCTGGGCCTATTGGACTAATTTCTTGGCCCCGAGGGAATAGAGGGGTATTCATTAAGACATATTTCAGGTAGGGAAGGGGACTGACTTCACATCGAGTTGGTCCCCTTTTGATTTGGTAAAGGCTGACAGCTTGAGACCCGAGTTGTGATTTGGTCTGAAGGAGAAAGACTAAATATCGTGGAACTTGGGTTAACTAAGGGGCTATCGGAAAAAGTTTCCTCTCTAGAAATTGTAGAAAGTAAAGGGGATGATGCGGTGCTGCTCAAGGGTAAGAAAATCGCGATTTTTAATATTGCCAACAAAAGAAGTATTGCATGGAGTATCGCCCGAGCGATGGATGCCCAAGGCGCGGACCTGATTTTGGGGTATCAGAACGAGAGAATGAAGGGTAATCTGGAGAAAATCCTCGGGGACCTATCTCGACAGCCTTTGGCTTTGGTGCAATGTGATGTTACCAATGACGCCGAAATCACAGCTGCCGCGGAAGCCATCAAAGGGGTCGCGGGATCGCTGGATGGATTTGTCCACGCCATGGCCTATGCTCCCAAGGAGGCACTGCAAAACTCCTATTTGGAGACCAGTCGGGAGGCCTTTGCCGTGGCCTTGGATATTTCTGCCTACTCCTTGGTGGCGATGTGCAACGCCTTCTCGGAGCTTTTTGCGCCCCAGGCCAGTGTGATGACTCTCACCTACTTCGGTGCAGAAAAGGTAGTTCCCAATTACAATGTGATGGGTGTGGCTAAGGCCGCCCTGGAGGCATCGGTGCGGTATCTGGCCTCTGACCTAGGACCAAAGCAGGTGCGGGTTAATGCCATCTCCGCCGGTCCAGTGAACACCTTGGCCGCGCGGGGAATTTCCGGATTCACCGAGATGATGAAATTACATGGAGACAAGACGCCCTTGAAGCGTAATATTGACTCCGAGGAAGTTGCGGGAACCGCTGTCTTTCTGAGTAGTGACTTGTCGACGGGAATCACTGGGGAAGTGATCCATGTCGATGCTGGATACAACATTATGGGGATGTAGGATCAGAAAAGGTGGTGTCAGTCCGATGGTGGAGTTTCGAACTTTGCGCCGGGAAGAACTGAATCAATGGTTTGATCATTGTGCCCAGGTTTTTACCCAGGGGGAGTACACCGACAGGATGCGCCTTTATTTTATGCGTCACTGGTATAACGACTCCCGCCGACGCTTGTCAGGGATTCAGGTGGCTGTGATTGACGGCGAGATCGCCAGTACCATCCGGGTGTTCCTGCGGAATGTGTATCTGCAGGGGCAGATCACTGCCATGGGCGGAATCGGTGAAGTGAGCACCAAACCTCAGTTTCGCCGACAGGGACTGTCCAGTAAGCTTCTGGAGATGTCCATCGCCTATATGGAACGGCAGGGCCTGGTGGTGTCCGCGTTGGGAACCGGGGTTCCCAATCACTACGCCCGTTATGGTTGGGAGTCCATTCGGTCCTATCGAGCCGAAGCCCAGGTGACAGCGGCTCGAGACCAAGATTGTCGTCTTTTGGATTGGGATGATGACTGGGAGCTAAATCAGGTAGCTACCGTTTACGATGAGTACGCTCGGGGATTTAACGGTATGATAGTCCGAGACGACCTTTACTGGCGGCGCTGGGTCCGCTCGGAAGCGGGGCGGGGTTGGGTGCTGCTGCGGGGTGATCAGGTCGTCGCGTACCTTATAGCCAACGTTGACGACAACAAGGTGCTGCAGGTGCAGGATTTTGCTACCTTAGAACCAGATTCTGACAGCTTTGCTCGCCTTGTAGCCCATGGAGTCTGGAGTTTTGGCCTGGAGTCTGCCAAGGTGGCCTTTCCCGCAGCCATTCGTCCCCCGGGGCTTGAGGTTGAGTATTCGGTGCGAGACAGTCTGATGTATCGCATCAACGATCCTGGGATGAAGCCAAGGCTGGCAGGGCAATCTTTGGAGGAGTGGCTCCATGGTGGTCAAATAACTCCCGAAGAAACTGTCCAGATGGTTGCTGCAATTGACGCTTTTTAAAACGAGTTGGGATTTTCCGACTTTCGTTGGTGGATAAGTTGGAAAAGGAAACCAAACTATAATGGCGAAACTATCCTTGAGGAAAACGAGATAATTTATCGAGACGACGGGAACCAACCCAGTCGTCTGTCGAAAGGAGAGGCTTTAGTGAGCAAAAAACTGAAAGTTGGTATTGTCGGATGTGGAGGCATTGCCAACGGGAAGCACATGCCTGCCCTCAGCAAGCTGGACAACGTTGAAATGGTCGCCTTCTGTGACCTGATCATTGAGCGGGCTGAAAAGGCCGCCAAGGAATACGGCACCCCCGATGCCAAGGTATTCACTGACTACCGTGATCTGGTAGCTATCGAAGAGATCGATGTGGTTCACGTACTTACCACCAACGATGCCCACTCCTTCATCACCGTTGATGCCCTTGAGGCTGGCAAGCACGTCATGTGTGAGAAGCCGATGGCTATCAACTCTGCTGAGGCCAAGAAGATGGTCGACGCTGCCGAGCGTACCGGCAAGAAGCTGACCATTGGTTATCAGAGCCGCTTCCGTGCCGATAGCCAGCATCTGAAGAAGCTGGTGGACGACGGTGAGTTGGGCGATGTTTACTTTGCACGGGCTATGGCTGTTCGCCGCCGGGCAGTACCGACCTGGGGTTCCTTCTTGAACGAAGAGGCTCAAGGTGGCGGTCCCCTCATCGACATCGGAACCCACGCCTTGGACCTGACTCTGTGGTTGACCAACAACTACAAGCCAGTCAGCGCCATGGGTGTTACCTATCACAAGCTGGGCAAGCGGGCTAATGCCGCCAACGCTTGGGGTCCTTGGGATCCTGAGAAGTTTACCGTTGAGGACTCCGCCTTTGGTTTCGTTCAATTTGAGAACGGCATGACCGTTGTTCTTGAGGCTTCTTGGGCCCTGAACACCCTGCAAGTTGGCGAAGCCCAATGTGTCCTCTGTGGTACCGAGGCCGGTGCTGACTTTCTCGATGGTCTGCGGATCAACGGCGAGAGGCATGGTAACCTCTACACCACCAACGTTGAGTTGGACGGCAAGGGAGTTGCCTTCTACGATGCTGCCGGTGCTAACCCTGAGGATATCGAGGCCAAGCAGTGGATCGATTCCATCATCAACGACACCGAGCCCTTGGTTAAGCCCCGGGAGGCCTATGTCGTTACCCAGATTCTCGAGGCTATCTACGAGTCTGCTAAGACCGGTAAGCCCTACTACTTCAACGACTAATAGCTTTTACAGCAACGCAAGAAGCCGGATTCCCAGTGGGGGGATCCGGCTTTCGTCTTAACAGGCTGAGATAGGTGCCCAGATTTCTACACCATTGTTGGTGTTTGGACCGCTTGCTGCAGTTGATGCTTGGTCTGCTGAACCACAGTGGGATCGGCTGGGGGTGAAGGGACGTACCACCCATTTTCCATCGCGATTTCTGCGAGCTGCAGCTGCATCTGCTCCGCTTGGTTGCGAATTTGGAGGAACGCTTGGCGGACATTTTGGTTACTGGCTTCTTGTGCGGCCTTGGTGTAGTCGATAATCTCATGCTTTACGCAGCTGAGGGCGTCCATTACCATGTCTCTGTAGGTGATCAAGATGTTACCTCCTTTACCCCAACAGGTTTAGTAAGGTGTTGGCCTTTTGGGTACAGGTGTCTGCCAACTGTTGAAAGGCCCTTTGCATCTTAGGATCCTGCGCTTGCTCTGCGTAGGTGGTGAATTTGTTCTTGCCGGTAAAGGCCGGGCCCAGCAGTTCACGGATGGTGTTGAATTCTACTTGCGTCAGGTTGGCCACGTCTTGCACCTCCTCAGTCTTGGGCTTCCACCTTAGTTTGCGGTCCGGTTTTTCCTTTATGCTGGCAGGAAGTAGCAATTTTTGCCCGAAGCAATCTTCGTGGCAATGATCAACCAAAGGTACTAGATATATGTGGCAAGGAGTGGACCTATGATGCAGGGATGGATAGGACTGGATGTTGGGGGCACCGGCATCAAAGCCGGTCTTGTCGTTGATGGTAGAATCGTTGCGGAAAGGAAATTGCCGACGGATTGTTCCAGTGATCGGGCAATCCTTGAGCAGTTGGCCCATCTGGTGGAGGAGTTGATGGTTGCAGCCGATACCGAGTCTGTGCAAGTGGGAGGGATCGGAGTGGCCGTCCCCGGTAGCGTGGATAGCGGTCGGGGTGTAGCCGTTGGCGCTGCTAATTTGCCCTGGAACAATACTCCCATCTGCAGCTGGCTGCAGGAAAGGACGGGGCTGCCCACCTTCTTGGAAAATGATACAAATGCCGCGGCGGTGGGAGAACTGGTGTACGGCGCGGGCCAAGGCGTTTCCGATCTTTTCTATATGGCAATTGGGACTGGTGTCGGTGGCGGGATCATTTCCGGTGGTCAACTGATCCGGGGTGGCAAGGGTGAAGATGGCGGTGAGATTGGGCACATCATTGCTGACCTTAACGGTCCGGTGTGCGCCTGCGGTCAACGGGGTTGTCTTGAGGCCCTGGCCGCGGCACCGGCGATAGCCAGATTGGCCACGGAAAGGGCTACCGCTGCCGGAGAAGGACCTCTGTGGAGCAAGATTAACTCCGGGAAAGTCCTGGAAGCCAAGGATGTATTCGAAGCTGCCAAGGCAGGGGATCCCACGGCGCTATCGGTGGTAGATACCAGCGGGTTGTATCTCAGTGTGGGATTGATTGCTATTCGTCGGGTACTGGCACCGGATTTGGTGATTATCGGTGGCGGTGTAGCTGGAGCGGGACAGCTGCTCTTAGACGCCTTGGACAAGGGAATGGAGTCCCTGGGCTTGCGCAGCAAACCAGTAGTGAAACTATCGGGTCTGAGTCAGCCCGGCATCGTCGGTGCTGCCGCGGTGGGCAAGAGCAACACGCCGGGTACTAACTAAGGGAAGTAATTGGAAGGGGGGCAGGGTGGCACTGCCCGAAGGGTGATCGAGGGCAGGTGCTGCCTGAGGATATTGACTAGATGGGCGATCAAAGCAGCAGGGGTATTGACTCCCCAAAGGAGTTTGGCCAATTATGCAGTGATCATTGAGGACAGTAAGATCGCGGGATTGTGTCCCGCCAGCCAATTGCCGGAGGATCTGAAGGTGATCGATGCCTCGGAATTGACCTTGGCTCCAGGGTATATCGACATCCATAACCATGGTTCCGTCGGAGTTAGGGCCGAGGAAGGCCCCGAAGCCGTGCATCGGATCAGCGAATTCCTGCCCACCGTGGGTGTTACCAGCTGGCTGCCGACGGTGAGAACGGAGGCCGGTGTAAAGGGGATTGTTACCGCAAAGGCCCAGGGCCTTGCGGGAGCAGATGTAGCGGGGATCCATATGGAAGGACCCTACTTGGCCCCAAAAAACCTGCCTGGGGATGAGGAGGAGCCCTTGACGGTGGAGCTGGACCAACTGGATCGGTTCATGGAAGCCGGCGAGGGACTGCTGCGCTTGGTGGGAGTGGCTCCAGAACTACCCAATGCCCTGGCGGGAATTCGGCATTTGGCCGACAACGGAGTAGTAGTGGCGGCGGCCCATACCAAGATTAGCTACGATGAATTCATGGCGGCGGTGGATGCTGGGCTTCGCCACGTCACCCATACCTATAACGTAATGAGTCGGTTGCATCATCGCAGCCCCAACATGGTGGGGGGAGCCTTGGTGACCGATGAGGTGACGGGAGAGTTGATTAGCGACGGGTATCACGTCCATCCAGTGGCGATGGAGATTCTCCTTCGCTGCAAGGGCGTCGATAAAGTGGCCTTAATCTCCGATAGCGTTACCTATGTGGGAATGCCCGATGGAGAGTACGACGGCCTGGTGAAAAAGGATGGGATCCTGAGGCGGAAGGGCTTCGATGCCAGCACCGATCACACCATGGCTGGCAGTGTGTGGCCCTTGGATTACAATGTTGCCAATATGGTGCGCTCCACCAGCGCTACTCTACAGGATGCGGTGACGATGGCCACCTTGACTCCCGCCCGGATCGTGGGTGTGGCCCATCGCAAGGGCTCCATCGCACCGGGTAAGGACGCCGATCTGATCCTGCTTAATGGGGATATGAAACCGGTATTCACCGTGGTTGGCGGTAGGATAGTGTACCACGATGGTTCCGTTCAGGTTCTAGATTAGGCCTATGACATTCCTGTGTTGACTTTGATGGGATTTTCGCAATAGACAAGGGACAAACAGACAGGCGTGCCCGGGGAACTCACCTTGGTGGCTGCCTGTCTCTTTTTGTCAAGCTCTTTTTCCTCAGTCTTAAGGCGGAGGACAAAGTCAGGCCTGGGCCCCTTCCCCAAAGCTGCTGTAAGCTGTAGGCTAGTGATAGGGCTTTGGTCTGTTAGAGGAACAGGGATGGACTGGGAAGGTGCCGAAGTTCTTGGTTGTGATTGGTAAGGAGGCGGAGGATGTGAACCCGAACCGAGCCTTTGCTTGGTTGGTCATTGCCTTTGGCGTGTTCTCGCTGTTGAAGGCCCTTGGCTGGATTCACCTGAGCATCTGGCGTCTAGTTCTAACCTATTGGCCCGCGGTGTTTATTCTGTGGGGAGTCAAGGAAATTGCCGGTGTGAAGCGAGCGCGCCAGTTGGGACGAAGGCCAGGGGCAAAGAACGAATTGGCTCCAGTACTGGCAATAGTTGTTGGAGTCTTGCTGATAGCTAACAAGTTGGGCTGGATCGCCCACCGATCTTGGTCGATCTGGGGTGTGGGATGGGCCCTACTTCTCATTTATGTCGGGGTCAGCTTGCTGGATTTTCGGGGCGGTGATCAGGTGGTCTCCACTTACCTCGGCGATCTCAGCTACGGAGATAAACCCTTTGAACTTAACGACACCCGCTTTGAGACGATGTTGGGCGGTATTCGCCTCGATTTATCCCAGGCGATGATGGCCAAGGATGAAGTCACCCTAGAGTTTGTCAGTGGACTGGGAGGGGTGGAAATATTAGTACCTCGGGATCTGGGGATCATGGTCCATGCCCGGATCAGCCTGGGGGACATTTCCATCTTCGGTGATGAGTTCAGTGGTCTCGGCAGGGAGCTCTCCTGGACCAGTCCTGGCTTCTCCACGGCAGAGAAGCGAGTTCGTCTCTTTTTCAACATGAAACTGGGGGATGTCGTGATCCGTCATGCGTAAGAAGGCCGGCAAAACCCTATTGCTTCGGGAGATTACTCGGTATCTATTGGTGGGGTTAGTGACCCTTGGAGTTGTGGTCCTGGTGCTTTTGGGGGCCAACGGCGGTTGGACAGCGGGCACCGAAGTGTGGCTGTTGTCCCCGTCGGGACTGATGGCCGTGGTGTTGGCGGGGGCAGCAGCGGCGGTGATCAGTGCCGTGTTGATGGCCACCGCTTCTTTGCGGGGATTGATGAAGGACCTTGATGACTTGCGTCATGGTGCCCGAATGCTGACGGAAGGAAACCTGCATTGGCGGTGGGGTCGTTGGGGCTATGATGCCAGGACCGATGAACTCAGGGAGCAGCTCAATGCCATGGCGCAGCGGTGGCAGGAGCAGACCCTGCGGCTCCGGCGGTTGGCCGATGAAAAGGAGGAGCTGGCCGCCAAGGCCCAGGAGGTTGGGATGATGGCGGAACGCCAACGCTTGGCCCGGGAACTCCATGACGCAGTAAGTCAACAGCTCTTTGCTCTGGCCATGACTGCTGCCGCGACCCAAAGATTGTTGGCCCAGGACCCTGAGCGCGCTCGGGAGGGTGTAGCTCACATTGAGAAGCTGGCGCAACAGGCCCAAAGGGAGATGCGGGCTTTGCTGCTCCATCTGCGGCCGGTGGAATTGACCGATGAATCCTTGCCCCAGGCAATCCAGTCGGTGCTGGCAGAACTAGAGGGCCGGGGGCTAATTCGGTGTCAAATCAAAGGTGACTGGGAGCTGGATCTGACTCCCGCCGCAGAGAACAATCTGCTGCGGATTTTCCAAGAGGCAGTGGCCAATACTCTTCGCCACGCCCAAGCCAGCAACTTGTCCGTTTCCCTTAGTCAGGATGAGAGCGTGATTCGCATGGTCATTAGCGACGATGGAGTAGGATTTGACCTGGAGGAAATTGAGCAGCGGCCAATGTCCTATGGTTTGACCTCCATGCAAGAACGGGCCAGGGAGTGTGGGGGGAGAGTGAAGGTAGTCACCATGCCGGGACGGGGTACGAGAATCGATGTACAGATTCCTCGGGTGTAACAGACAAAGGAAGTGTTAGCAGATGGCGGAGGCTGGAATTCGGGTATTGGTGGTCGATGATCATGAGATGGTTCGCTTGGGGTTAATTACCTACTTGCAGACGGAGCCCGGCATTGACGTGGTGGGTGAGGCTGCTGGTGGCCAAGAAGCGGTACGATTGGCACAGGAACTGGCACCCGATGTGATCTTGATGGACCTAGTCATGCCGGAGATGGATGGGGTGGCCGCAACCAAGGAAATCAAGGAGAACAACCCTTCAGTCCAGGTCATTGTGTTGACGAGTTTTGTCGAGGATAGTTGGGTGTTTCCAGCCCTAGAGGCTGGCGCCGCGGGCTATCTGCTTAAAACCGCCCGAGCCGAGGAGATCGCGCAGGCTATCTTCAGTGTTTCCCAGGGTCAATCTATTCTCGACCCGGAGATTATGGAGATGTTGAAGGGCCGAAACCATCGACCAAGGGCTTTGCATCAGGATTTGACGGAACGGGAAAGGGATGTACTTCGCTTAATCGCTGATGGCCTCAGCAACCAGGAAATCGCCGATACCCTTCACATCGGCATCAAAACAGTAAAGACCCATGTCAGCAACATCCTAGATAAGCTGCAAGTAAAGGATCGGACCCAGGCCGCGGTATACGCGCACCGCCATGGATTAGCCAAGGGCGACGATCATTAGGAACCCAAGAACCTCCTTCTCAAGTCCTGCATACTCTAGCACTACATTGAGAGGAGAAGGAGGTTGACCAATGCCTATTGAATTGACGGGTTTGCATTGGGTGTTTGTAGCCTTTATTCTGGCTATCATCGTGACGATGGTGATGCGCCGAGATACCACCCTAGTGTGTGTATTGGGTATCGCCGTACTAGGGATAATGGCTACAGGCTCTCTATCCAGTGCCGTGATTGGAATCTTCGATAGCTTTGTCTATGCGATTACGGAATTGCTGGGGACTATTCTGGTTATTTCTATAATCGTAGGGATGAGTAAGGTGTTGGCAGAGTCGGGAATCAGTGAGGCGATGATTGCCCCGGTATCCCGGCTGATTAAGACGCCTACCATGGCTTACTGGGTAATCGGAATAGTGATGATGGTTATTTCTTTGTTTTTCTGGCCAACACCCGCGGTGGCCTTGGTGGGAGTCGTTCTGTTACCGGTGGCAGTGAAGGTTGGCCTGCCCCCCATCGGTGTAGCCATAGCTATGAACCTATTTGGTCATGGAATTGCACTGTCCGGTGACTTTGTTATTCAAGGGGCTCCGAAGTTGACTGCAGACGCCGCTGGTATTCCCGTCATTGAGGTAGTTTCCGCTAGCGTCCCCTTGGTGATCATCTGTGGATTGGTTACCACCGCAGTAGCCTTCTGGTTCCTGCGTCGTGACCTGAAGCGGGGAACCCTGGGCCCAGCGGTACTGGATAACAGCAATAACGATCAGAGCAATGATGCCCCTCAAACTACAGAGCGATTGCCCTTAAGGATTCGCCGCTTGCTGGCCTTCATGGTCCTGGTTCTGTTTTTCATCGATGTGGTTGTGATGATCGCAGCCAACCTACAGGGCGGTGAAGCTACGGCTCTAGTCGGTGGCACCGCGGTATTCATCCTGCTGGCGGTTTCGTTAGTCACCCATAGAAATGAAGGAATTGAGAAGATTACCGAGTATCTGATTCATGGATTTCAGTTTGGATTCCGCGTCTTTGGTCCCGTGATCCCCATTGCGGCATTTTTCTACTTGGGAGATGCTGGGTTCTTCAGCATCTTCGGGACGGGACTTCCCGAGACCTCCCAGGGGTTGGTCAACGATCTAGGTGTAGCCTTGGCCCATACCGTTCCCCTAAACGCCGGTATTGGCGCTGGTACCTTGACCGCGGTGGGGGCCATCACTGGTCTCGATGGTTCCGGCTTTTCCGGCATATCCTTGGCTGGGTCGGTGGCCAAATTGTTCGGCACTGCCATTGGCTATGGAACCGCTACTTTGACGGCCCTAGGCCAAATCGCGGCCATTTGGGTGGGCGGAGGTACCTTGATTCCCTGGGCTTTGCTGCCTGCCGCGGCGATTTGTAATGTTAACCCCTTTGATGTGGCTCGGCGGAACCTGATTCCCGTGGTGGTAGGATTGGTGGTCACCACCATCATTGCGGTCATCTTTATCCTTTAAGATTGGCTTAGACTCAAATAGCCAGGCAAAGGCCTAGCCGCGAAGGGTACCTATTCAATGTTAGCAGGCAAGAACGGAGGCAGAACAGCAGTGGATGGCAGCAGAATTCCCGCAGTAGTAGTGAAGGCAGATGAGGTCTACTCCCCTTGGCGGCAAAGCGGTGGGTCAGTGGTTTCCATAGGCGATAGGATTGCCTTTGTTGGCACTGACAGCCAGTTACAGGCCGACGGATTGAGTTCTCTGCTGGAAAGCTCGGCCTTTGCTATTGAGGTTCTCGACGGGAAGGATTGTATCGTTGTACCGGGATTTATCGATGGTCATGTGCATCTAATCGGGGGTGGCGGGGAGGGTGGTCCCCATACCCGCACTCCCGAAGTTATGTTGAGTACCCTGACCACCGCGGGTGTGACGACGGTGGTGGGGGTGTTGGGGACCGATGGTATCACCCGCTCGGTGGAAGCGTTGTTGGCCAAGGCCAGAGCCCTAGAGCTTGAGGGGATTTCCACCTATATCTATACCGGGGCCTATGAGCTGCCTACTCGGACGATTACCGGTGGTGTCCGCTCGGACCTGGTACTCATCGATAAGGTCATTGGGGTCGGAGAGATAGCCATCGCTGACCATCGGTCGGCCCAGGCGGGCAATGCCGAACTGGCCCGGGTCGCAGCAGAAGCCCGGGTTGGGGGAATGTTGGGGGGAAAGCCGGGTGTCGTTCACCTGCATGTGGGGCGGGGAAGTCGTCAGCTGAGTCAGGTGTTAGAGGTGATTGAGACCACGGATTTGCCGCCGACTCAATTCTATCCCACCCATGTCAATCGCACAGAAGGGCTTTTTGAGCAGGCCCTGGAGCTGCGCCGGCTTGGGGGAACCATCGATCTCACCGCGGGAATTAGTCCTAACTCCGGTGAAGGCGATTCCGTTGCGGCCCCTAAGGCCTTTGCCCATTTGCTGGAAACCGAAGGGGATTTGGAGCGGATTACTCTCACCTCCGACGGTAACGGCAGTATGCCCACCTTTGACGATAAGGGTAACCTAGTGTCCCTTGAAGTTGGTCCCGTTGACTTGGTTTTTCAGGAAGTGCGAGAAGCAGTCCTTGGAGAGGGCCTGCCACCGGACAAAGTGCTCAAGGTGGTTACAGAAAACCCCGCGAGGCTTCTAAATCTCTTCCCTCGCAAGGGTGCGGTGCTGTCGGGAAGTGATGCCGATTTCGTGGTGCTGACCAGGGAGGATTGGCAGATCCGACACGTAGTCGCTAAGGGCAGGGTGTTAGTGCGGGATGGGGTACCGGTGGTCAAGGGAACCTTTGAGGTATAGTCAGAAAAGTGTGGTTTATTACGATTAGTAGATGTTTGGATTTTGTCCAGGTTTTGATGTTGACATCAAAGGCGGTAGCCGTTATAATCGTAAATGTCGGTGGTTGACACTCTGACAAACGGCTTTGGAGGGATACCCAAGTTGGCCAAAGGGGGCAGACTGTAAATCTGTTGGCTTCGCCTTCGAAGGTTCGAATCCTTCTCCCTCCACCAACGTGGTCCCTTAGCTCAGTTGGTTAGAGTGCTACCTTGACATGGTAGAGGTCGCTGGTTCGAGGCCAGCAGGGACCACCATATATCAGGCCCCCATCGTCTAGTGGCCTAGGACATCGCCCTCTCACGGCGAAGACAGGGGTTCAAATCCCCTTGGGGGTACCATATTTTTATGACAGTTTCATTAGGGCCCGTAGCTCAGTTG